>NZ_JAYJLH010000005.1:0-272424 GCF_051948695.1 Halopseudomonas sp. Lyrl_26 | reverse complement strand
CCATCATCGTGGTTTGGATTGTTCAGGATGTTCCTATCCTGGCCTTCCACACGGTGCATATAGTTATATTTTACCGTGTTATCCCAGCGAATGTTCAGGTCTGAATTGTCGACATTGATTACTGCTGCGCTCGCAGATGTTGCCACCAGAGAAGCCATCAACGTCACACTAAGACGCTGAAAATAGCGCAACTGGGGCAATGAGGCTGTTTTTATCTGCTTCATTGATCATATCCTTCTACCGGTCACAGCCGGCTGATTATTGTTATTACCGAAGCCCATGCCATCCATTCATGCATGGCGTGCACCTGAACATTACTGATTTTGTTTTTTGCATCCCCCCCCAACCAAGAGGGGGCATAGAGATATCAATGGGGGGGGGACGAAAAGGAATGGCAATGAGTGCATGCTCGCTACCAAGAAACAGGAAACTTTTAGACCCGGGTTCAGGCTCAACTGCCTACTCTATTCATGATCCGGTTGTGCACAACCGCGCGTTATGGTTTCCTTAGAAACTCCTTATAGGAATCTTCCAGCTGTACACCCAAAGAGTTGAGTGTCATAGATACCAGCTTGTAGTGTCCCGCCAGGAAAACAAGATCTATCATTTGCTGGGTATTGTATTTTCCTGAAAGCACCTTCCAAGTTTGATCGCTGATAAACGAGTCGTCATTCAGCTCATCCACAGCACGTATGAGAGCTGCATCGAAAGGAGGCAAGTTGGTCGCGTCAGCCCCAGAGACAATGCGATGAATGTCAGCATCACTGAGACCTACCTGCTTACCAATCGCCACATGATGAGCAAACTCATATTCCGACTGGCTGAGCCAGCCCATGCGCAAGACAATTATTTCACGGTCGCGAGCGGGCAATGTTGAGCCGAGTAACAACTGCTCGGCGAAGGGCACCCACCGCTGTACTAACTCCGGATGGTGCGCCAAGGTTGTAAAAATATTAGCTATCGTTCCTTCTACGCGAGCATGATCCATCAATCGCAGCGTACTCTCACCCAGCTCAGCTTCTGTCATAGGGGAAACTCGCGGCTGCGCCATGCGAAATGAGGGAGTCATGTACATATCAGCAGTGTGAGCTTGTGCGTCCAAAGCTGGCCCAGGCTCCACCTGAGCCTGAACACCGGCCACTTGCATTACCAAAAGACTCGCAGCCAATATGCTTATTTTTTTCATTATGTCTCCAAGGCTTTCGAAAGAAATTGGCAGCGCCTTCCGCTGCCAATCCAGACCGGCTCTCCTCTCAGCGCGTGAAGAGGTTGACCGTGACCACGGCTTCTTCATAGCCGATCGAACCACCGCCATTCTCCTGCAGCGCCACTTTGGCTCCTTCAACCTGTCGGAGACCGGCCTCACCACGCAATTGGGTTACCAACTCGTGAATCTGACCAAGCCCTGTCGCGCCAATGGGATGCCCCTTGCTCTCCAGACCACCTGAAGGGTTGACCGGAATACGTCCGCCAATCGACAAATCACCTGCCTCGGCAGCCGCCCCTGCAGTGCCCATCGGCACCAGGCCGAGGTATTCCACCGCCATGATCTCACCCACGGCACTGGCGTCATGCACCTCGACAACAGACACCTCATCAGGACCAATTCCTGCCTGCTCGTAGGCCCCATTGGCCGCGCGACGACATACAGCCTGATCAAAGGCATCCGGCGCCCGTGGAGTGGCGGTTGCGATAGAGGTAGCCGCAACGCGAATCGCACGGCGTCGGTCGATAGACAACCGCTTCAAACCCGCCTCGGTGCATACAATCACAGCCGCCGCCCCATCAGACAGCGGTGAACACATGGGTAGAGTCAACGGATAGGTAATGGGTGGCGCAGCCAGCACTTCATCGATGGTGAAAGACTGGCGGTACTGCGAAAAGGGGTTATGTACCGAATGGTGATGGTTCTTTGCAGACACCGCAGCAATCTGCCGCTGCGTCGTACCAAACGACTTCATCCAGAACCGGCACATCGCTGCGTAGATTGCCATGAAGCGGCTGTAGGGGCGGTCTGATTCGCTACCTGGCGGCACCTCAATGCCGTTACCCAACTCCAACAGTCTTGTCGCGTTTTCATCAGCAGTGAGCACATCCCATCCACCTTCGAACAAGGCCAACGCCCTGCTTTTGTCTGGAATATTCATCTTCTCGGCACCCAGCGCCAATGCTATATCGCAAGCCCCAGAACGCAGTGCCTGCACTGCCAGCTGAAATCCACTGGTTCCGGAAGCACAAGCATTCTCGACGTTCCAGACCGGCAAGCCGACCAAGCCAAGCTTGTGCAGCAGAACCTGACCGGGAACGGCTGTCTGCCCCATGAAGGGCCCTTGTGTTACGCCTGTATAGAAAACCTGTTCGATATCATCTTGAGCGGCACCGGCATCCCGGAGCGCGGTCGAAAGCGCCTCATCAGCCAATGATTGAAGGGAACGTTCTATATGACGCCCGAACTGGGACATGCCGACGCCAACGACATAAACGGGGATGCTCATCTTATTGTGATACTCCATGCAGGGTATTGAAAATCCTGGAAACCGTCATGGCCATCCCGACAGCTTCTGAAAATGCATGGAGATCAAGGTACGAGATCAGCTACATTATCTCCCCCCTCTTCAAGAGTGGGGTCACCTTTACCTCAGTCAATCAGCCCCAGCATGCGTGCACGAGCGACAACGTGCTTGCGGTTAGCGGCATTGAGCTTACTGAAGAGGTTTTTCATGTGCCACTTTATGGTTTCCTCCCCAACCTCCATCGCCCGGGCTATTTCCTTGTTGCTCATGTTCCGGTTCAGCAGCGCCAGGACTTCACGCTCTTTAACCGTCAATAACGCTGTCCCACGCACGTAAGACTTGTCTGCAGTGGGGGGCGGTGCCTGATCGCGCCTGTTGCGCTCAAGCTCAACCTCTAGCTCATGCTCACGCGTCGGATGTAATTCCTGCAGAACCCTCAGCATGCCGTTAGCGCGAGCCAGACTTACAGCCTCAAGCCGCAGCCTGTGTGCATCGCTTCCCCCTTGCCGCCGACATGCTTCCGCCTGCAGCAAGCGTGCCTCCGTCTCTTCGCCGCCACGCTTGAGCCCCTCCGCCAGACGTATGGCGGATTCTGCCGCAGTCAGAGCCGTGACCAATGAGGCCTCATCTTGATGAGCAAGCATCGCATGCGCCCGTGCCAAATCAGCATGCAAATCTGCCCAGGGTATGAAGGGGACGGGAATATGGGCGCGACAATCGCGAATCAACTGATCCAGCCCCCTGCTGAGAGCAAGAGCCGACTCTGCCCGCCCATGTTGTGCATGCAGCCGTACCAGCTCAAATTTAGCCAGAATCTGAAAGCGCAATATCGCACGGCCCTGACCAATTGCGCACAGCGACTCGAGAAGATTCAGTGCCTGATCCTGGCGCCCTTCCCGCACAGCAACACGCGCCAGCACCCTGTAAGCTGCAAGAAGAGCGTCCGGCAAGCCGTTCCGTTCAAGTGCAACCAAACGCCCCGCCAGAAGCGCGCTTGGCTCATCTTCTCTTCCAGCATCCCAACAGGCTTGCGCCAGCAAGGTCGCTAGCATACAGGTAACAGGATTCATGCGACCGAGACGCCCTTCCGCACGGGCTAGGGCAGGCCGTAGTACCTGTTCTGCAAGAATATATCTGCCTTCCCACAGGTAGCTCAGCCCAAGAGCATAGTCCGCCAGACCGTATGATACCGGCGAATAGACCACCTCCTGGTCGAGGCTGTCTATTTGAGCGAGCGTCAGGCGCGCCTGTTCCGGCTGTCCGCGATACAAGGCCACAAAGGACGTGCTGATAAAGTAGATCGGCACATGAGTCGGGTGCGCATCTGAAGGCGGTTCTGGCCAGCGGTCCAACCTTTCAGAAATATCATCTATACGATCCGAGAATCCTGCAGCTGTCATTTCAATCAAGGCCGCTTCAAACTTCTCCCCAGGCGCAATTCCGGGCTGCGCCAGTATCAGATCCACCAACACTTGGGCTTCTCCATTATATTGGCTCATCGCCAACGCCCAAGCGGTCGGCGCCCAGAACCCCGGATGCTGGTGAAGCTCCTCTTCAGGCAGCCGCCGATACCAGGAGAGCACCGTCACACTCTTGCCTTGAACCGTCATCTGGTACGTGCTGCGCTCGACCAGATCGAAAGCAGTGGTGACATCCCCCGCCAAAAATGCCTGCTGCGCAGCTTCTTCATATAGTTCATTGGCGGCGTACCAAGCAGACGCTTTTTGCGCTATCAGTTTACGCTCTGCAAGCGGTAACTGGATCCAGCGCTCACGCAACACCTCATGGGCAAGCGGGTGCAGCCGCATCCATTCATTGCCTTCTACCTGCGATAATAACGGCGTCTCATCCTGAATCCTGAGAAGCTCATCGACGAGTTCTACTTTATCGAGAACAGCCAGGCATAGATCCGGATGAATCAGATCGAAACCGGCCAAACGCTCCATCATATAAACTGCATCGGCAGACTGGCTGTTGATGACGGTATCGATAAAGTAATGCCGAATGTCGGCAGTTGCCGCTCCGATGAGCCCCTCCAGGTCGCCACTACGGTAGAGCGCGGCAGCGACCAGCTGAATGCCAAAAGGCCAGCCTTCGGTCAAATCATGCAGCGCCGCCGCCGTATCCAGGTCCTCCCCTCCTTTCAACACCGATGACAATACAGCCAGGGTTTCATCAAGACGAAAACGCAAGTCGGAGGCGGTCAGACGAACCATTCTAGCCATCCGCAGTGCTCCACTCGCAACCAATGCGCCGGCAGGTCGCGCAGCCAGGGCAACTTGCAGATTGGCAGGAGCGTTATTCAGCAAATAGGTCAGTATCTCGTTCCGACTGGGCATGGGCAGGCGATCAAGCTCATCCAGCAGTAAAACCACCTCAACTGCGAGGTTGGCAACTTCAGCCAACCAGCCAGTAATGGCTTCGCGGGGATCAGAACAGTCATCGATCCACTGCAGGAAGTGCTCATCAAAACCATGCTTCCCACAGGACAACTGCGCAGAAAATGCCAAACCGCGAACTAGACTCAGCGGCTCATCATTGCTATCCACAGTGAGCCAGAAAGCCAGCCCACCGCGGGCAAGCACCTCCCTACGCCAATGATTCAGCTGGGCAGTCTTGCCGAACCCGGCAGGCGCAAGAAGAGCGATCACTTGAGCTCCGCTCGCTTCGATACGGCCCAGCTGCAGCCGTTCACGATCAAGGAAGCCCCGAGTAGCCCGCGGGGGCATGGATTTAAGTAGAAGAGAGGGAGCTCGCTTAAATGCCATCATTCTTCTCCATGGTTGCTGCACCCAGTCGTCACCCCTCCCTGGATGGCTACACCTGGATCACCCCGAAGGAGTCTTATCGGGGTCAGCTGGTTGTTATTGTTTTGGCATGTGCCGAGTACAGGAGCCATAGCTTTAAAGCGGCTACCCTTCCTGCATCAGTCTACAACGTCTCATGGGTGCTGGCTCTTTGCCCTTGAGACGCTTGCCTATCAAAGGCCCCTTGCATTTTGGCCATACCCTTTGCTCAGCACTGTATAGAAAACTGTGAAAGCATGAAACCACTTAACATTAACAAGCTTTCCCGGAACAGAAAGAACAACAGCCCATTTGCGTGCGGCACAATGTAGTTTTTCCGGTCTGGTTCCGCTTACGAACGACCAGAATCACTATTTTCAATGTGTCGCGGGGTTGTAAAAGCAAAATGGCTGGCATCGATTTTTTTGCATTGACGAGTCAGAACGTATGTCATAGCATCTTGAAAATTAGTTAATTATGTTAATCATAATGAAATCCAGTGGCGCCGCCGCACTTGGGTAAATTAACCAGAAAACGAGGTATTGTAGTAGCCATGAACTCTCGCGGACTGTTCTGCGCATTCGAAGACGCGCTCCTTGTTGATGCGGTCCGCTCCCCATGGGTCGATTATCGCGGAGCCCTGGCCGCTGCCTCACCAACAGACATGGGCATCAAAGTAGCCAGGGAGCTACTCAAGCGTACCGAGTGTACTCCTGACCGTATTGATAGCGTGGTAGCTGGCAGCGTTGCTCAGGCCAGCTTCGACGCCTATATGCTACCGCGCCATATAGGTCTCTACACCGGGGTGCCGCAGACAGTTCCGGCACTCGGCCTGCAGCGCATCTGTGGCACCGGTCTGGAGCTTCTACGGCATGCTGCCGAGCAGGTCGATCGCGGCCAGGCCACCAGCGTCCTGTGCGTTGCAAGCGAGTCGATGTCACGTAACCCTATCACCAGTTACAGCCACCGCAGCGGCTTTGCCCTCGGACAACCGGTAGAGTTCAAGGACTTTCTCTGGGAGGCTTTGTTTGACCCTGCGGTGAACTTGAGCATGATGCAAACCGCAGAAAACCTCGCCCGCCGCTATGCGCTCAGCCGCGAGGAAGTGGACAATTATGCATTGCGCAGCTTTGAGCGGGCGCTGGCCGCCCAGCAGCAGGGTTGGTTCGCTGACGAAATCGTCCCTATTGAAAGGGAGTGTTTCGAGCAGCCCGGCCTACAGCCGCGCACTCTAGCTCTCAATGGCCGCCAAACCCGTGTCTGCGAAGACACCCACCCACGCCCTACTTCAGCTGAGGCCCTCGCCCGCCTGACCGCCCTTTACCCTGAAGGCGTGCAGACTGCTGGTAATAGTTGTGCCGTAGTCGATGGCGCAGCCGCTGCACTTGTCATGTCCACCTCAACTGCTGGCTCACGTCCAGTTCTGGCCCGGTTACGAGCGGCTGCGGTAGTAGGCGTACCTCCGGACATCATGGGCATTGGGCCTGTTCCAGCGATATGCAAACTGCTGGAGGGAAGCGGACTGCGCATGGAGCAAATAGGTAGTTTTGAGATCAATGAGGCTCAGGCCGCTCAACTCCTCGCGGTTCAACGTGAGCTTGAGATCGAAGATGATCAACTTAATCGCCATGGGGGAGCAATTGCCCTGGGCCACCCTCTGGCGGCTACCGGATTACGCCTGGCCCATACTCTGGCCCGGCAGCTGAAAGCCAGCGGTCAACGTTATGGTATCGCCGCCGCCTGCATTGGTGGCGGCCAGGGTATGGCCCTACTGCTGGAAAACCCACGTCCACACTGAAAACCTTCGGAGTAAATCCATGCCGTATTACCAAGCGCCCTTACGCGACATGCGCTACGTCATCGAAGACTGGTTGCAGGCGCCCAACGCATGGCAGCAAATGCCAACCCTGGCCGGTCTCGACAGCAAACTCGCCGAACAGATTCTGGAAGAAGCAGCACGCTTTGCAAGTGGTATTCTGGCACCACTTAATGCCCCTGGTGACCAGCAGGGCTGCCGCTACGAGGACGGCAGAGTGTACACACCTGACGGCTTCCCGGCTGCCTATCGAGCTTTCACTGACGCGGGGTGGCCAGCGCTGACAGCACACCCGGACGATGGTGGTCAGGGCTTGCCACAATTGCTCAATGTCGCGCTGCTGGAGATGCTCTATGCCTGTAATCATGCCTGGTCGATGTACACCGGCATCGCCCATGGCGCTTATGAATGCCTGCGGCACCATGCCCCGGAGTGGCTTCGCGAACGTTATCTCCCAGCCATTGTCAGCGGTGAAATATTGCCCACCATGTGCCTCAGTGAGCCCCAGGCCGGTAGCGATGTCGGCCTGCTGCGTACCCGGGGTGAACCTGCCAGCGACGGCAGTTATCGCATAACAGGCAACAAGATCTTCGCGTCCGGTGGCGAGCATGATCTGACCGATAATATCCTCCATCTGGTATTGGCCAGATTACCCGATGCTCCAGCCGGCAGCCGCGGCATCTCCCTGTTCGTAGTACCCAAGCTGCTGGATGATGGCAGTCACAACGCGGTGCACTGCGATGGGCTTGAGCACAAGATGGGAATTCACGGCAGTGCTACCTGCGCTCTGCGCTTCGACGGTGCCAAGGGCTGGTTGCTGGGTGAGGAAAATCAGGGCCTGGCTGCCATGTTCGTCATGATGAACTCAGCGCGACTGTATGTCGGCATGCAAGGGTTGGGGCATACCGAGGCAGCGTGGCAAAGTGCTGCCGGCTACGCAGCTGAACGGCATCAGATGCGGGCAGCGAAACGTCCAGCCAACGCAGCCATTGCAGAGGCTGACCCAATCCATTTTCATCCGGCGATGCGCCACACTCTGCTTGGTCTGCGCGTAAGCAGTGAGGGCATGCGCATGCTGGGATACTGGGTCGCCCACATGCTGGATGAATCCGAGCATGCGGCAACACCAGAGCAGCGCTCAAGCGCTAACGAGCTATCCATGCTGCTGACTCCGTTGGTCAAGGCGCACTTCACAGAACAGGGTTTTCAGCAGGCCAGCGCAGCTCTGCAGGTTTTTGGTGGATACGGTTACAGTCAGGAATACCCTATCGAGCAAACGCTCAGGGATAGTCGTATCGCCATGATTTATGAAGGAACCAACGAAATTCAGGCCAACGACCTACTGCTACGCAAGATTCTGCGCAACCCTACCGCCCTACCCGCTCTACTGACGCAGTACAGCCAGGAGGCGTCGCTCAGCTCAGCAAATCCGACATGGTCCGGCGCAGCTGACTCACTGAAAGAGCATTGCTCCAGAATAGAGGAAGCGGTAGAGGCGATACGCCGGGCAGAAGTCGAAGACGCCGAAGCCCCCTATCGGGTCGCGGGATCTTTCTTGCGCTGGATGGCGCTGGTAAGTATGGGGTACGTCTGGTTACGCGCAGCACGTATCAGTAATGGACGTAATGATGACCCCGTGCATAGCCAAAAACAGGAGTCCGCCGGCTATTTCTTTGATTACTGCCTGCCACAGGCAACGTCCCATGAGGCTCTGGTTCAAGCTGGACTAACCGCCTGCCTACCTTTTATCGATATCTGACGAGCAAACAATGCTTCGATAACAATACAAACGGCCACCCAGCTATACCGGATGGCCGTTTGGAAGATTCAAGGATTCAGCTCCCCCTTACCTTGAGCATATCCTCTTCAAGATACAAACGATTGATCAGGCTTGCCCTAGCATTCAGAATTGCCCGCTGATTCAACGACCCCTTATCCGTAATCTCGCCCCTATCAAGAGAAGGCCCCTCCTCCGCCAATGCAGCCCAGGTAATATAGCTCGCGCTTCCCGTGGACTCGCTGTTGATCTGCCGCAGCCACTCCGAAAACCAGGCACGTACCGGCTCACTGGCCAGAACCTGAGCATCGCTGGCCTGCTCCCCAAGCTCCGAAAGGAGCCGACATTCAGCCATCCGAGGAAAGACCAGTAGCGCCAGAGCCGGGCGCTCGGGTGCCAGCACTACCACATCCTGCACATAGCGCGAGCCCATCAGAACCGCACTGGTACGCAGCGGACCGACATTGATGAAAACGCCGGAAGACAGTTTGAAGTCCTCAGCCAAGCGGCCATCGAACATCAGGCCCAACTGCGGATTGGCCTCGTCTACCAGACGCAACGCATCACCGGAGCAGTAGAAGCCCTCCTCATCGAAGGCCTCGATGTTCTGTTCAGGGCTGCGCCAGTAGCCCTGCATCAGGTTCGGTCCGCGGTAGCGCGCTTCCAACTTGCCATCCTGAGGCACCAGCTTGACCTCGCAGCCCGGCGCCGGGAGACCGACGTAGCCCGCGACAGATACAGGCCCAGTGGTAAAAGTGCAGGACGGCGCGGCCTCGGTCATGCCCAGGCCTGCCATCATCCGGATGCGTTCACCACAATGGGCCTCGGCCAAGTGATCAAGGCGATCCCAGATATCCTGGGAAAGCCCGGCAGCAGCAAAAAAGAATAGGCGGATGCGAGCGAAGAAGCGCTCACGCAGCTGCGCGTTCTGCTCCAGCGCGCCTACCAGCTCCTCCCAGCCACGCGGTACGGTAAGGTAAGCGGTGGGTGAGATTTCTTCGAGGTTGCACAGCGTCTCGGCAAAGCCTTGGGGTGTAGGGCGACCGCCGTCGATATAGAAGCTACCACCGTTATAAAGAACGATACCGAGGTTGTGGCTGCCGCCGAAGGTGTGATTCCACGGCAACCAATCAACCAGCACCGGCGGCTCCCTGGCAAACTCGGGAAAAGTCTGCAGCAACATCTGCTGGTTAGCGCAGAGCATACGCTGGGTGGTCGGCACTGCTTTCGGCAGTCTGGTCGAGCCGGAGGTGAAAAGGAACTTGGCGATGGTGTCACCATCCGTGGCGGCGAAGGCAGCGTCCGCCTCACCGCAGTCCGGTGCAACCAGCAGTTCGGCAAAAATACGGTGACTGCGACCGGACACTTCTCCACGCTCGAATACCAGCGACACATCAGCACCGATCACCGTTTCGATGGCACGGCAGAACGGGCCAGCATCGGTGGCAAATACCAAGCCCGGCTTCAGCAAGTCGACGATATGACGCAGCTTAGCCAGATCTTTGGAAAGTAATGAGTACGCTGGCGACACTGGGCAATAAGGAATACCCGCATACAGGGCGCCGAAGGCCAGTTGCAGGTGCTCCAGATCGTTGCCTGAAAGAATCAGCAAGGGGCGCTCGGCACTGAGCCCATAGCCCAGCAAATTCTGAGCGATACGCCTGGTGTTATCAAGCATCTGCGCGTAACTGATACGGCGCCACTCACCATGCTCGTCACGAGCTGCGGCGAAGGTCTGCTGCGGTCGCTCAACAGCCCAATGCAGCAAGCGCTCCAACAGGCGTTCAGGTAACGGCGCCAAAGCCTCGCGAGCATGCATATAAATGGTGCCATCGGCCTCACGGCGTATCTCCACCTCGGGATGGCCAATGGCAACCCGTCGATAACGTGCCCGTGGATAACGCTCTGACGCCAAAGGGTATTTTTTAGCACCTTTCATCTGAAAGCCCCCACCCATAAATTATTATCATCATTAATTATAAAAACACATCCCAAAGGGATAGCAGAGTCAACCACATCGGAATTATCAGCGCAATACGGGACGAACAGCGCGTAAAATTGACCGACGAACTGCATGGAAACCCAAAATAAGTTAATTGACATAACTAATTTGAGGCGATAGATTTTACCCACTATCAAAAAACGCAAGGGTACGCTTATGAGCAAGTACGAAGATCGTTGGCAGACTGTGAAAGTGGATGTAGATGGCGGCATAGCCTGGGTAACCCTAAACCGTCCAGAGAAGCGCAACGCGATGAGTCCCACTCTCAACCGCGAAATGCGCGACGTGCTGGAAACTGTAGAGCAGGACGCCGACGCCAAGGTGCTGGTTCTTACCGGCGAGGGTTCCGCCTGGACTGCCGGTATGGATCTGAAGGAATACTTCCGTGAGGTCGATGCCGGTCCGGAAATTCTTCAGGAACGCATTCGCCGTGACGCTTCAGAATGGCAGTGGAAGTTGCTGCGCATGTACACCAAACCGACCATCGCCATGGTCAATGGCTGGTGCTTTGGCGGCGCCTTCAGCCCGCTGGTAGCGTGCGATCTGGCAATCTGTGCCGACGAAGCCATCTTTGGCTTGTCCGAGATCAACTGGGGTATTCCTCCGGGCAATCTGGTCAGCAAAGCCATGGCCGATACCGTAGGGCATCGCGAATCGCTGTATTACATCATGACCGGAAAAACCTTCGACGGACGTAAAGCCGCAGAGATGGGACTGGTTAACCGCAGCGTACCGCTGGCGGAACTGCGTGATGCAGTACTGGAACTGGCTGCTGACCTGCTGGATAAAAACCCGGTCGTCTTGCGTGCAGCGAAAAACGGCTTCAAGCGCTGCCGCGAGCTGACATGGGAGCAGAACGAGGACTATCTGTACGCCAAACTCGATCAGTCGCGCCTGCTCGACACCGAAGGCGGACGCGAAGAAGGGATGAAGCAGTTCCTTGACGACAAGAGCATCAAACCCGGTCTGCAGGCCTACAGCCGCTGACCGGAACAGCCACGAGGCCAATAACCTCGTGGCTGCAGCAGGGAAGAAAGTAGCCTCTCTACCTTCTCGCCAGACACAATCCGAAACGAAGTTCCGCAGCATCCTGCAGACTGTATCTCGGTCGAAATGCACGGAAATCGTCTGTCTTCGAACCTGAATGAATGCACCGAAGCGGTCAGCTCCAGGCCGCTCGCAAGGAGAATAAAATGACCAGCTCACACACTCCCCCTTATGCGGTTTCCGGATCCCAATTCATTGCTGGTGGCTGGCGACCGGGCCGCTCAAAAAAAAAGCTCGATGATATCGACCCATTCACTGGCAAACAGTTACTGAGCATGCCTCTGGCATCTGCCGCAGATGTTAACGACGCTTACGAGGCGGCCCAGAAATCGCAGAAGGATTGGGCCAATACAGCGCCAGCAGAGAAGACCGCGCTACTCAACAAACTGGCCGAGGTAATGGAGCGCAGGGCAGACGAGATTACCTCATGGCTAATCAAGGAATCGGGTAGCACTCGAATCAAGGCCAGCTTCGAGTGCCACAGCACCCTCGGCCTGGTACGAGAGTACGCAACCATGCCATTCCAGGTCGAAGGACGAATCCTCACCAGCTATAAACCCGGTGAGCAAAGCTTCGTGTTTCGTGAGCCGCTCGGTGTAGTCGGTGTCATCAGCCCGTGGAACTTTCCTCTTTTCCTCAGCATGCGCTCGGTCATCCCTGCCATTGCATTAGGAAATACTGTTGTACTCAAACCCGCCAGCGATACCGCAGTCACCGGCGGCTTGCTCATTGCTCACTTATTCGAAGAGGCGGGCTTTCCGGCCGGAGTCTTCAACGTAATCGTGGGTGCTGGCTCAGAAATTGGTGACGCCTTCGTCGAGCACCCTATTCCCAGCTTTATCTCCTTCACCGGCTCGACGGATGTCGGCAGGAATGTAGGACGCATTGCCACTGGCGGAAAGCACATCAAACGAATTGCTCTGGAGCTTGGCGGCAATAGCCCCTTGGTGGTCCTGGACGATGCTGACCTCGAAGTAGCAGCCCATGCAGCAGTTGTAGGTCGATTCCTGCATCAGGGACAGATCTGCATGAGCGTCAACCGCGTCATCGTCGATCGCTCGGTCTATCGCGAGTTCAGTGCACTGGTCACTGAGCGCGTCAGCAAGCTGAAAGTTGGCGACCCGAATCAACCCGATACCGTTATCGGCCCAGTGATCAACCAGTCCCAGCTCAGCGGCCTATTGCGTAAAATAGACAATGCTCGCAGCGCCGGACTGACGGAGTTGGCTGGTGGCTCCGCCTCCGGTCTGGTGCTGCCGCCCCATGTATTCGGTGACGTTGAATTCGATCAAGAACTGGCCGCCGAGGAAACCTTTGGCCCAATCCTGCCACTGATCGTCGCGGACAACGAGCAGCATGCCCTCGACCTGGCCAACGCTGGCGAATATGGCCTTTCCAGTGCCGTATTCACAAGGGATATGGCCCGTGGTCTGGCCTTCGCACGCAACATTGTTGCCGGCATGACACACATCAACGATATAACAGTTGACGATCAACCCAACGCCCCGTTCGGCGGCGAGAAAAACTCGGGGCTGGGCCGGTTCAACGGGCACTATGCTTTGGACGAATTCACCCGCGCCCATTGGGTTACCTGGCAGGAAGGCGGCCACCATTACCCGTTCTGAGTTCTCTTTTCAGGATCGGTTTTCAAGGCAGAAGATAAGGTTCCAAACGGCGGCGCCAGTGACAAAACTGGCTCCTCCTCCAACAGATACAAGGACTATACAATGACGCTATGGCTACAACGCCCCAGCCTCGATGCGCTCAACAACTCGCTAAAAGGCAGCATTAGCGAGGGCTTGGATATTCGCTTTGAATTCATTGATGACGAATCGATCAGCGCCAGTATGGTTGTTGATTCCCGCACCCATCAACCTTTTGGCCTACTGCATGGAGGCGCCTCGGTGGTACTCGCCGAAACACTGGGCTCCACTGCCAGCTACCTTTGCATCGACAACAGCAAGTTCTACGCTTTGGGCCTTGAGATCAATGCCAACCACCTCCGCGGTCTGAGTAGCGGGCGAGTCTATGCCGTGGCACGAGCAGTACATGTGGGCCGTACGACCCATGTCTGGGATATCCGCTTGAGTGGCGAAGATTTCAAACTCAGCTGCATTGCACGCCTGACCATGACCATCGTGCCATGGGGCGATCAGCCAGCGAGATCGCTTATCTGACTCCCCTGCTTGCACCAGCCAACCGGGTTGATCGTACATAAGTCGCATCAAGAAAGTGCAAAAAAACAACAAGGAGACCCGCCATGATTCGTACACAGCCTCTAGCGGGCCGGGCCGCCCTGTGTGTCGCACATTGCGCAGGCCTGGTTGATCTGGTCGCGCTCCCCCTATGAGTGGGCGCACTGATCCAGCACTACCGCTTCGATTCGCAACAAGCCGGCCTGCTCGTGACGCTGTTTCTGGCTGGCGGCATGCTGGCCAGCCTGGCCGTTGCGCCCAGTTTCCACCGATTCACATCAGGACGTTGGCTGGCACTGGCTGGCTTTACCGTCGCGGCGCTGGCCTTCCAGCGCATGGCGGGCGCCGAAGGTTTCAGCGCCATGGCCCTGCTGCATATCGTGGGTAGCGCGGCCACCGGCATCGCTTTGAGCATGACGCATGGCACTGTGGCTCGCAGTGCCAACCCCCACCGCCTATTCGCTTGGTGCGGCACGGCCCAAGGGGTGTTTGCGCTGATATTCCTATCCACCATGCCCGGAGTCATGAGCCGCCTGGGCGCGCCTAGCGTGTTTTTGGCTTTCGCAGCCGTGATAGCGTTCGGCGCATTCGTGACCTTGTTCATGTTCCCAGCGCCGGAGTCGGCGGTTGTCCGGACCCCAAACCCCAACGTGTCTAGCCGCATACCTCGCATGTTCTGGGCAGGTGTACTTGGCGTGTGCTGCATGAGCATGGTGCAGTCCATGGCCTTTGGTTTTCTGGAGCGCGCTGGAGCCGACCGTGGCTTCGGTGCCGAGCGCATCACTATCGTGCTGGTAGCGCTGGGGCTGGTCAACCTGTTCCCGACTGCCATCGCCGCGTTACTGGAAAAGCGGGTGGCCGCGCGCAGTGTTCTAATGGTCGGACCGGTGGCACAAGCAATGGTAGTTATCGTCATATTTGCCTCCAACAATTACCTGCCCTATGCGATGGCGGGCTCGCTGTTGGTGGCCACTCTCCTGTTCACGCACGTATTCGCCTTCGGGCTGTTGGCTCGGCTGGATCTATCTGGCCGCGCACTAGCGGCCACGCCGGCGATGATGATGGCCGGCGCAGCCATCGGGCCGGTACTTGGCGGCACACTTATCAAGTTCTTTGGCTATCCGGCGCTGGGGGCCGCAGCAGCAGTGGCGGCGCTGATGGCGGTAATGTGCTTTCGTCTGTTGCCGGAAGAAGCACCTGCGCGGCTACAGGTGCCGGCCCTGGAGTAATCAGCCCATGGAAGTAACTGGTCGCAAGGCTATCCGGCGGCCAGCACCAGCATTTGCTGGCCACCAGTGGTGGCCGCTCATGACGTCACTTTTTCTTTACAAGTACAGTAATCGGTGAAGATCAGCGTTTAAGCAGATCCAGCGCCACATCCACAATCATGTCTTCCTGGCCGCCGACCATGCGGCGTTTGCCCAGTTCGACCAGTATGTCCACGGTCTTCAGACCGTATTTGTCCGCCGCCACCTCGGCGTGGCGCAGGAAGCTGGAATACACCCCGGCATAGCCGAGGGCCAGGGTTTCCCGATCCACCCGCACCGGCCGGTCCTGCAATGGCCGGACGATGTCGTCGGCCGCGTCCATCAGCGTGTACAGATCGGTACCATGGTTCCAGCCCAGGCGTTCGGCAGCGGCGATGAACACTTCCAGCGGCGCATTGCCCGCCCCGGCGCCCATGCCCGCCAGGCTGGCATCGATGCGGTCACAGCCCTCTTCCACCGCGACGATGGAGTTGGCCACGCCCAGGCTCAGGTTGTGGTGCGCGTGCATGCCGGTCTGGGTCTCGGGCTTGAGCACATCCTTCAGTGCCCGGAAGCGGTCACGGATATCCTGCATACCCATGGCACCGCCGGAATCGACCACGTACAGACAGGTGGCACCGTAGTCTTCCATCAGCTTGGCCTGCTGGGCCAGGCCCTGCGGGGTCTGCATATGGCTCATCATCAGGAAGCCGACGGTGTCCATGCCGAGCTTCCTGGCATGTTCGATATGCTGCTTCGACACATCCGCCTCGGTGCAATGGGTAGCGACTCGCACGATGCGCGCACCGGCACTGTAGGCGTTGTCCAGGTCGTGGGTAGTGCCGATGCCGGGCAGCAGCAGGGTGGCGATCTGCGCATGGCTGATGATATCCGCCACCGCCTCGATCCACTCCAGGTCGGAGTGAGCGCCAAAGCCATAGTTGAAGGAGGAGCCCTGCAGGCCATCACCGTGGGCCACTTCGATGGAGTCGACCCGGGCCTTGTCCAGCGCACGGGCAATGTCCTGCACATTCTGGATCGAATACTGGTGACGGATGGCGTGGCTGCCATCGCGCAGGGTCACGTCGGAGATATAGAGTTTGCGTTGCGGATCGAAGCTCATGCGGCACCTCCAGCAGTGAGCATGGACTGGGCCATACACTCGGCGGTGGCCAGCGCTGCCGAGGTCATGATGTCGAGGTTGCCGGCGTAGGCTGGCAGGTAGTGTGCGGCGCCTTCGACTTCGAGGAACACCGAGGTCTTCAGCCCGCTCATCCGGCCCACGCCGGGTACGTTGACCGGGGCGGATTCAGGAATCACATCGAACTGCACCTGCTGTTTCAGGCGGTAACCGGGCACATAGCGCTGCACCGCGGCGGCCATTTCCTCGACCGAGGCGGCGATCTGCTCCTGGTCGGCCAGCTCCGACAGCACGAACACGGTATCGCGCATGATCAGCGGCGGCTCGGCCGGGTTCATGATGATGATCGCCTTGCCCTTCTGTGCCCCGCCGATCACTTCAATCGCCTTGGAGGTGGTCTCGGTGAACTCGTCGATATTGGCCCGGGTGCCGGGGCCAGCGGATTTACTGGAGATCGAGGCGACGATCTCGCCATAGTGGACTTTTGCTACCCGGGACACCGCCGCGACCATGGGAATGGTCGCCTGGCCACCGCAGGTGACCATATTGACGTTGGTCTGGTTGAGGTGTTCTTCCAGATTGACCACCGGCACACAGTAGGGACCGATGGCCGCCGGGGTCAGGTCGATCATCCGCAAGCCGGGTTTCAACTCCCGCAGCAGCGCATCGTTACGCACATGGGCGCCAGCGCTGGTGGCATCGAACACGAAGTCGATATCGGCGAACTCCGGCATCTGCGCCAGCCCATCCACGCCCTGGTGGGTGGTGGCCACACCCAGGCGGGCGGCGCGGGCCAGGCCATCGGATTCAGGATCGATACCGACCATCACGGCCATCTCGATATGCTGCGCGTTGCGCAGGATCTTGATCATCAGGTCGGTGCCGATATTGCCCGAGCCGATGATCGCGGCTTTGAGTTTCTTCATGCTGTGTTTCTCCGTGGCGCGGCTCAGGCCGCGCTGAATTCGACGCCCACCTGACCGATGCCGCTGATGACGGCTTCAAAGCGGTCACCGGCCTGCACAGAAGCCATCGGGCCCAGGGCGCCGGTGAGAATGATGTCGCCGGCCTTCAGAGGATCGCCCAGGGAGGCCATCATCCGCGCCAGCCAGACAGCGGCATTCAGCGGGTGACCCAGGCATTCGGCGCCGCTGCCGCTGGAGACTTCTTCGCCGTTGCGGGTCATGTGCATGCTCGCCTGGCGCAGGTCAATGCCATCGAGACGGCGCGCCGGACCGCCCAGCACAAAGCAGCCGCTGGAGGCGTTGTCAGCAACCGTGTCGACAAAACGGATATCCCAGTTCTGCACCCGGCTACCGACGATTTCCAGTGCCGGCAGCACCCAGCCGGTAGCCGCCAGCACGTCGGCAAAGCTGGTATCAGCGCGCGGCAGATCGGCATCGAGGATCAGGGCGATTTCCGCTTCGATCTTCGGCTGCAGCACCCGGCTGATCGGCACTACTTCGTTATCGCCGTAGCACATATCGGCGAATAAGGTACCGAAGTCCGGCTGATCGACACCCAGTTGCGCCTGCACCTTGGGGTTGGTCAGGCCGATCTTGCGCCCGACCACGCGAGCCCCGGCCGCCACCGCATGGGCCACGTTGAGACGCTGGATGGCATAGGCGGCCTCGGTACCGATCTGTTCACGCAGCGGGGCAATCGCCTCGCCGCTCAGCTCGGCCTGCCGCAGCGCGGCGGCCAACTGTTCAAGAGTCTGTTGGTTGACGCTCATCATTCACCTCGCAACCGTGGCTGGATCAGTGGGTCAGGAAATCCAGTACCAGGCGGTTGAACTTGTCGGCATGTTCCCACTGGCACCAGTGCCCGCACTTGTTGAAGACGTGCAGCTGCGAGTTGAGAATGCCGGCGTTCAGGCGGTAGCCGGTATCGACCGGTACAAAGCGGTCATTGCGACCCCAGACGATCAGGGTCTCCGCCTTGATCTCGCCCAGGCGGGGGCCCTGATCCGGGAACTGCTTGAGGTTGGCTTCCAGGCTCTTGACGAAGTTTTCCAGGTGGTCCCTGCGCGCCAGCACGTTATCCAGCCGCGCCTTCATCAGGTCTTCAGTCAGATCGCTGGGGTCATAGACGAAGACCTGCATCATGCGATTGAGGTTTTCCAGCGTCGGCTCGCGGTACATGCCATTGAGCAGCTTGATGCCTTCGGTAGGCATGGACACGAACGGCGATACACCACCGGTGCCGCCACCCATCAACACCAGCTTGTCGATATTGCCGGGATTGTCGAGGGCGAAAGCCACTGCGGTATGTCCACCCATGGAGTTACCCAGGATGGAGATTGTCGGGATATCCAGTTGATCAATTACGGCCTTGAGCACCCGTGCATTCAGCTCCGAGCGCGACTGGGTGGAGACGATCGAGTCGCTCTTGCCCCAACCCGGGCAGTTGACCAGCAGTACCCGGAAGCCGGCATCGACCAGCGGGTCGATATTGCGGTTGAAGTTGGCCCAACCGGTCGCGCCCGGACCGGAGCCGTGCAGCATGACCACCACCCGCTCACCCTGACCGACGTCGTTGTAATGAATGTTCAGCTCAACGCCGCCTTCTTGCACTGTGACGAAATGGCTGGTGCTTTCTTCTGTGTACGTGTTCATCTGATTACTCCTGTTGACTCTCAAGAACCCGTCGCGGCACTCAGCAGCTGCGCGCACTCAGGCCACCGAAGCCGGCGATCCATTCGGGAATTTCGCGGTAATAGCGATGTGAGGTTTGATAAGGGCCAAACTCGGACAGCGCCGCGAAGGCGGCCAGCCAGCATTTGACCTCGTGGGTAGACTTGCCGGCGATGCGCGACAGCTCATCGTTGGGCAGGTTATCGAGTTCCTCGAGGTTGCCTTGCTCCAGCAGATCGAGGAACTGGTTGTCCCATTCCGGGTTCAGCGGATACAGACTGTTCTGGTCTTCCACGAACCGGGCAGCACCGGCAATGGTGCGCTGGGTGCGCAATTCGCGCTCCTCGGGCGGCAGGTTGAAACCCGACCCCAGCAGCCGGTCCCGCATATGTGCGTTGACGGTAGCCAGCTCCGGCACCGGTGGCTGATGCGACAGGCCACCGGAACCGAGGATCAATACGCGCTTGTTCAGTGAGCGGGCAAACCGGCCGACCGCCTCGCCCAGCAGCCGCGTACGCTGGAAGGTTGGCAGCGGCACCGCCACCGAGTTGATGAATATCGGAATCACCGGGCATACATCCAGACCGCCGACAAACTCGTCCAGCGGTTGACCGAAGCCGTGATCCACCTGCATGTCATAGGACACGGCGGTATCGATACCCTGTTCGATCACGTAGTTGGCAAACTGCTCGGCCAACTCCGTCGGCACCGAAATGCGGCCCTTGGCGGTGCCGAAATCGCCGATGGTGTAGGCATTCATGCCCATGCAGAAGGCCGGCATGATGTTGTAGAAGAAGCCGTTGAAGTGATCCGGCGAAAACAGCACCACCAATTCCGGGTCAAAGGCCTTGATCCGCTCATGGGCGGCGGCGACCTGCGCATCCACCTCGGCGCGAATCGCCGGGGCCGGGTCGAAATGGCCCTTGACCGGACTGTGCGACATGCAATGCAGATAGGCAGTCATATCAGGCCACCTGACGCACAGACGACGATGCTGGCTGCGCCACATCGGCCGCCAGTGCGGTGGCCAGCGCATCGGACACCTGGCCCAGCGTCTGCGGGATGGCGACCGCCGCGACAAAACGATCCGGGCGGACCATCGCAATCGAGGCCGGGAAGCGCCCGAACCACTCCTTGAGCCGACCGCTGCTGTCGCCGACCCGGATGACCCCTGGGCTCACGTCAGACGCCGCCTTGAGCTGAACATCGGGCAGCACCTGGATGAAACGGGTTCCCAGATCCGTCCAGAAGCGGACCTGCTCGGGACTCAGCCCCCGGCTCGGATCGGAGCCCCAACCGATCACGGCAAAACCGTCACCGATGATATCGTCGAGCAGCTTTGTCTCACCGGCTTCGGTGAGCACCTTCGGCTGGATGAACATCTTGCCCACTGGCGAGTGCTTAGCCTTGGGCTGCATCGGCACCAGAGCACCGGCGTTGTATTGCGGCATGGGCTTGAAGCGCATTTCCAGGAAGTAGCGCTTGACCGGCGGCAGATAATTCAACAGCCAGGAAATGCCGTCACGCAGGGTACCCTGCCAGCGCTTTGGCGGAGCCAGTACGTGGCCTGCCAGCACCGAGAGGCCAATCATCGACCTGGCATGTTCGCGGCGTTCCTGCTCATAGGTATCCAGCAGTCTCGGATCAGCCAGCTTCTTCGCCACCAACGCCAGTTTCCAGCCCAGGTTGGAGGCATCGCGCATGCCGCTGTTGTAGCCCTGCCCCTGCCACACCGGCATGATATGCGCGGCGTCGCCAGCCAGAATGATCCGCCCGTCGCGGAACCTGTCTGCCAGTCGGGCATTGTGGGTATAAACGCGGCTACGGATCAGATCCACCTTGTCCGGATCGGGCAATACCTTGGCCAGCAGCTTGCGCATGTTTTCCGGACGGCTCAGCTCCTCTTCCGTCTCGCCGGGCATGACCATGAACTCGAAGCGGCGCACGGCGTGCGGCAGCGCAGCCGACACATAGGGCCGCACCGGGTCACAGCACAGGTAGACATGCGGCGTGCTCAGCGGGTCATTGGCCAGATCCACCACTATCCACTGGTTCGGCGCGGTCTTGCCTTTAAAGCCGATACCCAGGTTCTTGCGCACGATACTGTTACCGCCATCACAGGCCACCAGATAGTCGGCGCGGATGCTTTCGGTGGCGCCGCCGGGCGCCTCAACCTGCAGCGTCACGCCGGCGTCATCCTGGGAAAAGCTCATCAGCTCCCGGGAAAACACCGTGCGCACGTTGCTGAAACGGCTCAGCCCGGCGAACAGCGCGGCGTCAACCTGGGGTTGGATGAAGGCATTGCGCCGGGACCAGCCGAACTCGTCGGTCATCGGCTGGATATCGGCAAAGCAGCGCCCCTTGGGGGTCAGAAAGCGCATGGCGTGCCAAGGCGTTGTATGCGGCAGGACGTTGTCGATCAGACCGATGGCCTGGACGGTACGCAGCGACTCGTCATCAATGCCGATGGCACGGGGATAATCGATCAGCTGGTCGAGCTTCTCGATAACCAGGACATCGATACCGGACTGGCCAAGGTAATTGGCAATAGTCAAACCTACTGGGCCGGCTCCCAGAATAACTATCTGGGCAGAGAGATCCGTCGAAGCTGTAGCGCTGGTTGCATTGTTATTCATTGAAAACCTCACGGCTTGATCGCGTGCAAACGTCAGGGTGTTTGCCGGAATCGCCATCCTGCTGAAGATGGCTGTGCTCTTTTGTCGCAGTGAGTATATGAATGGGTTTTTTGACCTACAATGAAAATCAGCCCTCATGTGCACCCAGTGCACAGACATGATTTACATGGAAATTTCGCTGAAAATGACTGAAACAAGCCGTTCCGGCTACAAAACCGTACGCGGACTGACACGCGGTCTAGACCTGCTCAACATGCTCAACCGGATAGATGGAGGGGCCAGCACCGCCCGTCTGGCAGAGTTGACCGGACTGCATCGAACCACCGTTCGACGCCTGCTGGAGACACTCCAGGCCGAGGGGTATGTCAGGCGCAGCGAGTCGGATGACAGTTACCGGCTGGAATTGAAAGTCAGGGAGCTGAGCGAAGGCTTTCGCGATGAACAATGGATTTCCGCCACGGCAGCGCCGCTGCTGGCCGAACTGCTACAGAAGGTAGTCTGGCCATCCGATCTGACCACCCTGGATGTGGACGCCATGGTGGTCAGGGAAACCACCCACCGTTTCAGCCGCCTGTCCTTCCACCGCTCCATGGTCGGGCGCCGCCTGTCCCTGTTGCAGACCGCCGCCGGCATGACCTATCTGGCCTATTGCCCGGATACCGAGCGGGAACAGCTCATCGATATGCTGGCCCGCCGGGCCGATGAGGAATACCAGCTCGCCCGGGAACCAGCCCGGCTGGAAAACCTGTTGCTGCGCACGCGCCACAAGGGCTTTGGTGAAAACTACAAGAACTGGAACCAGGAAGAGAAGGTAGCAGCCATTGCCGTACCCGTGCATAGCGGAGAGCGTCTGCTCGGCTGTCTGAGCCTGGTCTATATGGCCTCTGCCATGAGCATTGAACAGGCCGCCGAACGCCATCTCGGAAGCCTGCAACGCACTGCAGAGCGACTGGAAACTGAACTCTGCCACACTGCCGGCCAGTTCTGACTCTCTCTGGGTTATCGGCCACCGGCTCAACGACAGGGTTGGAGTAGCCCCCCAGCAGGGGGCCAACCCTGGTATAAGACCATCAGGGTAATACTTCAAATAATCCGGCTGCGCCCATACCTCCACCGATGCACATTGTCACCACTACAAAGCGAACTCCGCGGCGCCGACCTTCAAGCAACGCGTGACCGACGAGACGCGATCCACTGACGCCGTAGGGATGGCCTACTGCAATGGCTCCACCGTTTACGTTGAGCCTATCGTCAGGTATACCCAGGCGATCACGACAATAAAGAACCTGAACAGCAAAGGCTTCGTTGAGTTCCCATAGGCCGATATCCTCCACTTTCAGCCCAGCCTTACTGAGTAGCTTAGGCACAGCAAACACCGGGCCGACGCCCATCTCATCAGGCTCGCAACCTGCCACCTGAAAACCACGGAAGATGCCCAGCGGACTCAACCCACGGCGCTCAGCAACCTGCGAGCTCATCACCACGCACGCTGAGGCACCGTCAGACAGCTGGCTGGCATTACCTGCGCTGACAACGCCCTGTGGCAGCACAGAACGGATCTTAGCAACCCCTTCCAGCGTAGTATCGCTTCGTATACCTTCATCATCTGCGACAGTCACTGGCTGTGCACGGATGCTGCCATCTGCCTGCACAACCGCCATCCGTGTAGCCAGCGGCACGATTTCGTCATCGAATAGTCCTTCGGCGCGCGCCCGCGCAGCATTCTGCTGGCTACGCACCCCATACTCGTCCTGCCGTTCGCGGGATATGCCATAGCGCTTGGCGACTATTTCGGCCGTTTCCAGCATGCCCCAGTACACTTCCGGACGGTGTTCCTTGATCCAGTCTTCTTTCATGCTGAAGGTGTTAGCGTGCGACTGAACCAGGGTAATGGACTCGACGCCGCCAGCCACGTAGATATCGCCTTCACCAGCGATGATGCGCTGGGCGGCCAGGGCGATGGATTGCAAGCCTGTAGCGCAGAAGCGGTTGATACTGAACCCGCTGGTAGCGACTGGACAGCCGGCACGCAACGCTGCCAGTCGAGCCATGTTGGTACCTGCAGCCCCTTCCAGGAAGGCACTGCCGAGAATCACATCCTCGACCTCTGCCGCTTCGATTCCCGCACGCTTGATAGCATGGCCGACCACGTGCCCTCCCAGTGTCACTGGATGGGTCATATTGAAGCCGCCTCTGTAAGATTTGGCCAGGCCAGTACGGGCGGTTGAGACGATGACTGCTTCGCTCATGATTTCTCCGATTGATTAAGGGCGCTGGAGGATTGCTCACGCTCGGCAAGCTGGCAAAGCAGTGCAGATGGGCGCCAGAAGTCTTCGCAGCGCTGATAGTCATGTCCCCCGGCGAAATGCCGCATTCTTGCGAACACGTACTTCAGACCGAGCTGATCAGCACAGAACATGGGGCCACCACGCCAGCGGGGGAAACCGTAGCCAGCCGTGTACACCACATCGATATCAGATGAGCGCTGGGCAATTCCCTCTTCGAGAATTTTTGCGCCTTCGTTGATCAGCGCGAACAGCAGCCTTTCGACGATTTCTTCATCGCTGATGATGCGCCGCTGAATACCGAGTCGGCGGGATTCAGCCTCTATAGCGGCGTTCACCTCCCCGCTGGGCTCCGGGGCGCGCTGACCTGGAACATAATCGTACCAACCACGGCCAACCTTTTGACCGAAACGGCCCATACGGGTAATGGCATCGAAGTTTCTGGAATAAACCAGATTCGGATTCTGCGTCAGACGCTGCTCACGAATCTGCGCTCCCAGATCATTCCCCGCGAGATCGCTCACACGGAATGGCCCCATAGCCATACCCCAGCGCTCAATGGCACGATCCACTTGGTGAGGCAACGCTCCTTCGTCCAACAGCAGACCTGCCTGCATCATGTAAGGCTGGAGCATACGATTACCGATGAAGCCTTCGCACACGCCCGACACCACCGCGGTTTTACCTATGCGCC
This sequence comes from Halopseudomonas sp. Lyrl_26, assembly GCF_051948695.1. Classification (NCBI taxonomy): domain Bacteria; kingdom Pseudomonadati; phylum Pseudomonadota; class Gammaproteobacteria; order Pseudomonadales; family Pseudomonadaceae; genus Halopseudomonas; species Halopseudomonas sp. Lyrl_26. The sequence continues at coordinate 247,649 of NZ_JAYJLH010000005.1, read as the reverse complement.
GAGCGAATGCCATGGCGGTTGCCATGACTTCCGGGGCAGTGCGTTCGCCCTCCACGACTTCGAGCAGCTTCATCACCTGGGCTGGACTGAAGAAGTGCAGGCCGAGCACGTCCTGCGGACGTCCGGTGAAGGCTGCGATCTGATTGATATCGAGCATCGAGGTGTTGCTGGCCAGCAATGCTCCCGGGCGGGCCAGCGCATCGATCTGCTCGAACACCTCACGTTTGGCCTGTAAGTCTTCAAATATCGCTTCGATCACCAGATCCGCCTCGGCTACACCCTGGTAGTCGAGTGCTCCCTTGATCAGGCTGAGCTGCTGTTCTGCCTGTTGCGCCGAAAGCCGACCCTTTTTCTGCGCCCCCTCGTAGTGCTGACGCACAGTCATGAGGCCACGATCGAGCGCGTTCTGATCACGCTCCACCATGGTGACTGATAAGCCGCCATTGGCCAGGCTGATGGTAATCCCTGAGCCCATGGTACCGCCGCCGATGACCACAGCACGCTCGACTGGGCGCGGGCTCGTCGCTGACGGCAGGCCCTCCACTTCCAGCGCCTTTCGTTCAGCCAGGAAGACATGACGCAACCCGGCAAACTGCGCAGTGGTGCGCAAGCGGGAGAAGACCTCGAACTCACCCTCCAGACCCTGTTGAAATGGCAGCGTGGTGGCGAACTCGACGCAGTCGACACCGGCTTCCGGCGCAGGCAACCCACGCGACTGCGCTTTGGCTGTCGCTCTGGCATAAGCAAAGAAAGCCGCCGCGTCGTGCATGTGTACGCTCAACTGCCCCGTGCGCCGCAGTGCTGAACCAGACCCCACCTGATCGGCTAGCTTCAGAGCCAATGCCTGAGCCGCATCCAGAGGTGAATCGCTGGTAAGTTGGTCGAACAGCCCGCTGTCACGCATGGTATATGCCTGACAGGTTCTCCCCTGAACAATCAGGTTGAGTGCCGTTTCGACGCCCACCAGGCGGGGTAAACGTTGAGTGCCGCCAGCGCCGGGGATCAAGCCCAGATGCACTTCGGGTAAACCGACCAGGGCCTGCTCATGCGCCACCCTCGCATGGCAAGCCATAGCCAGCTCCAGGCCACCGCCCAGAGCCATGCCGTGTATCGCAGCAACAACCGGCTTTGGACTATCCTCAATCAGACCGAACAGAGCCATAAGCGACGGGGACTGGGTTATGGCTGGCAGATCGAATTCGGTGATATCGCCGCCAGCACAGAAACCACGGCCTGCACCGGAGAGAACAATCGCTCGAACAGCCCGGTCTGCGATGGCGACGCGCAGAGCCTCCTCCAGGCGCAGACGCAGCGCAAGCCCCAATCCGTTGACCGGCGGGTTGTCCAGGGTTATCACCGCAACCCCAGCCACTAACTGATAAGGTGACAATGCTTGTTGGCTCATAATGATTTCACCAGATCAGGTACTGCCGTAAAAAGATCAGCTACCAGGCCATAGTCGGCCACCTGGAAGATCGGTGCTCCCTCGTCCTTGTTGATCGCAACAATGACCTTGGAGTCCTTCATACCGGCCAGGTGCTGGATCGCGCCGGAGATGCCGACGGCGATGTACAGCTGGGGAGCGACGATCTTGCCGGTCTGACCGACCTGCATGTCGTTCGGCACGAAGCCGGCATCCACCGCAGCGCGGGAGGCGCCCACGGCAGCCCCCAGCTTGTCAGCCAGGCTGTACAGCAGCTGGAAGTTGTCGCCGTTCTGCATGCCGCGACCACCGGAGACCACGATCTTGGCACCGGCCAGTTCGGGGCGGTCGGACTTGGCCAGTTCTTCGCCAACAAAGGCGGAGATGCCGGCGTCCTGGGCCGAGGCAACGGCTTCGATGGCGGCGCTGCCACCTTCGGCAGCCACGGCGTCAAAGCCGGTGGCACGTACGGTGATCACCTTCACCGCGGCGTCGGACTTGACGGTGGCGATGGCGTTACCGGCATAGATCGGACGCTTGAAGGTGTCCGGGCTCTCGACGCTGATGATCTCGGAGATCTGGTCAACGTCCAGCAGGGCAGCCACGCGCGGCAGGTAGTTCTTGCCGTTGGTGCTGGCCGGGGCCAGGATGTGGCTGTAACCCTTGCCGATCTCGGCGATCAGCAGAGAGACGTTTTCCGGCAGCAGGTTGGCGTAGGCGGCGTTGTCGGCCACCAGCACCTTGGAAACACCGGCGATCTTGGCAGCGGCTTCCGCTACTGCGCCACAGCCGGCACCGGCAACCAGTACCTCGATGTCGCCACCGATGGCATGGGCAGCAGCCACGGTGTTCAGGGTGGCGGCATTCAGTTCGGCGTTGTTGTGTTCAGCAATAACCAGAATCGTCATGTCAGATCACCTTGGCTTCGTTCTTCAGTTTGTCGACCAGCTCATCAACGGTCTTGACCTTGATGCCGGCGCTGCGGGCGGCCGGGGCTTCGACCTTGACGGTGCTCAGGGTGGAGGCGGTGCTCACGCCCAGTTCTTCCGGCTTGAGGGTTTCCAGCGGCTTCTTCTTGGCCTTCATGATGTTCGGCAGCGAAGCGTAGCGTGGCTCGTTCAGGCGCAGGTCGGTGGTGACGATGGCCGGCAGTTTCAGGTCAACGGTCTGCAGACCGCCGTCGATCTCGCGGGTAACCTTGACCCGGTCGCCTTCGACGTTGACCGCGGAGGCGAAGGTGCCCTGGGCGTAGCCGGACAGCGCCGCCAGCATCTGGCCGGTCTGGTTGTTGTCGGAGTCGATGGCCTGCTTGCCGAGGATCACCAGCTGCGGCTGTTCCTTGTCGACCACAGCCTTGAGCAGCTTGGCGATGGCCAGCGAGTTCAGCTCATCGGCGGACTCGACCAGCACGGCGCGGTCGGCACCCAGGGCCAGGGCGGTACGCAGCTGCTCCTGAGCAGCGGTCGGGCCGACGGAGACCGCAACGATTTCGGTGGCAACGCCTTTTTCCTTCAGGCGTACGGCCTCTTCCACGGCGATTTCGCAGAAGGGGTTCATGGACATCTTGACGTTGGCGAGGTCGACACCGCTGTTGTCCGCCTTGACGCGAACCTTGACGTTGTAGTCAACAACGCGCTTTACGGCCACCAATACTTTCATGGAAATATTGCTCCTTCTTGTTTGTACGTAGCACTCACTACTCTGGTATTGAATAATCCACCGGAGTCTATGAAGAGCAACTTTCCATTTCCATCGCAGGTGCCGTCACCCCCTCTTCGTGGGTGGCCTTTACCCCCTCATAAATGAATAATTTTTCCACGGGCAACCTACCCAACCGCAGAGTACCCCTCTTTGATGGGGGGGTGCTGGCTGCTTCCACTCCTTACTGTGCTCCATATCGAGCATTTGGCGATGGCCACTTGCAGTATGCGATCCCACATAACGGGCGCACGGCCAGCCACGCCGACAAGAATAAAAAGTAAGGAGTACAAATATGAGTACGCGCTATGAAGTTCTCCTGCCACAGGTAGAACTGTCGGGCTTCGACATCACACTCAGCTCTACTTCATAGGGGTGGACTTTATTGCCTGTCTCCCTCGAAGTCCGGTGGGCAAGGTGCTCAAGAAAGAAATCCGGGAACCCTACTGGTGCGCTACCCAGCGTCACATCTAAAGCAAGGATTCTGTATGACAACAATAAGAGTGAATCGCCAGTGGTTACTGGCCCGCCGTCCAGTTGGCAGCGTACGCCCCGACGACTTTGAATACCATGAAGGCCAGATCCCCTCCCCCGGTGCTGGCGACGTGCTGGTACGTAGCCTCTACTTCGGCTACGACGCCAGCCAGCGCATCTGGCTCACCGAAGACGGTGGCTACATGCCCTCGATCCAGATCGGCGAACCGATGCGCAGCATGGGCATCGGCCAGGTGGTGGAGTCCGGCAACCCGGACTACGCCGCCGGCGACCTGGTGGAAGGCTTCATGAGCTGGCAGGACTATGTGATCATGCGCACCGATGGTCCCATGCCGCTGCGCAAACTGCCCAAGGCCGACTATCCCCTGTCCTGGAACCTCGGTGTATTTGGCGTTGGCGGCCTGACGGCCTATTTCGGCGTCAGCGACGGGCTCAGGATCAAGCCGGGCGATACCGTCGTGGTTTCCGCCGCTACCGGCGCCACTGGCTCACTGGCCGGTGGCATCGCCAAGGCACTCGGTGCCGGCAAGGTCATCGGCATCGCCGGCGGACCCGAAAAATGCCGCTGGATCAAGGAGAAGGCCGGCTATGACGAGGCCATCGACTATCTCAACGATGACCTCGCCGAGCGCTTGCGCGAGCTGTGCCCCGATGGTGTGAACGCCTATTTCGACAATGTCGGCGGGGACATGTTGGACACCCTCCTGCTGCACATGGCCCCGCGCGGCCGCGTGCTCATCTGCGGTGCCATGTCGTCGGGTTATACTGACGTCAAGCTGCAGGGTCCGAGCAACTACATGCGCATCTGCACGCACATGCTGACGGTTCAAGGCATCCTTCTGTTCTTCTATCGCGACCGTCTCGAGGAAGGTGCTGCGCAGATGGCGCGTTGGATCTCCGAAGGTAAACTCCACGTAGAAGAGAACGTGTTCGAAGGCTTCGAGAAGGCCCCCGAGCTGTTACCAACCGTTTTCGGCGGCAAAAATCCGGGCAAACTTTTGCTCAAGGTGGCCGACCCATCATGACGCACTCCATAAATACTAAACCAACAGTGCTGGTCACCGAGGTCTCCAGTGGTATCGGTCTGACTATCGCCGAAGATTTGCGTCAGCGCGGCTATCGGGTCTTCGATAGTGCGCGCTGCGCGTCGGATGTCGAGAGCCTCAGTAAGCGTTGAGACATAGCTTGCACCGCTGATATGGTGTCGAACACAACGAGACTACTGCACCCACATATCAGGTACACCGGGATCCGTGAATCGCACCGGGTTTCGTGGAGGCCTCAACTCTTGAGAGAATGAGGCATGAAGAAATCTAATAGCTATTCCCCTGAAGTCCGTGAACGTGCTGTGCGCATGGTTCTGGAGAACCTGAAGGACTACCCCTCCGAATGGGCAGCCATCGAATCCATTGCGCCCAAGATTGGCTGTGTCCCCCAGACGCTGCATGGCTGGATACGCAAACACCAGACTGATATTGGCCACCGCCCCGGCCAGACGACCGAGGAACGAGAACGCATCAAGGCTCTGGAACGCGAGAACCGGGAACTGCGCAAAGCGAACGAGATTCTGCGCCTGGCCAGTGCGTATTTTGCCCAGGCGGAGCCCGACTGGCCGGCACCCCGGCGCCGCAACAAACCCTGAACGCCTTCGTTGACGAGTACCGTGACCGCTACGGAGTCGAGTCGATCTATCGGGTAATCCAGATCGCTCCGTCCGGTTATTACGTGCATGCAGCCAAAGCCCGTCAACCCGAACTGCGAAGCGCTCGTGCCAAACAGGACGAGCTGTTGAGCGATAAAATCCAGCGAGTCTGGGATGACAATATGCAGTGCTATGGCGTCGTGAAAGTTTGGAAGCAACTCAAGCGTGAGGGCATTGATATTGCTCGCTGCACGGTACAGCGGCTGATGCGTCAACTGGGCCTGCAGGGCGTTCGTCGCGGTCATGTGATCCACACCACCATCCCGAATGAGAACGCGATTTGTCCGCTGGATAGGGTCCAACGCCAGTTCCATGCGGATCGACCCAATCAGCTATGGGTGTCCGACTTTACTTATGTTCCAACGTGGCAAGGCTGGCTCTACGTCGCCTTCGTGGTCGATGTATTTGCCCGGCGTATCGTTGGCTGGCGGGTGAGCAACAGCATGCGAACAGACTTCGTTCTGGATGCCCTGGAGCAAGCGCTGCACGCTCGACAGCCGAGCCGCATGGACGGCCTGATACACCATAGCGACAGGGGCAGCCAATACGTCTCCATCCGATACACCGAGCGTCTCGCTGAGGCCGGCATAGAGCCCTCTGTAGGCAGCAAAGGCGATAGCTATGACAACGCTTTGGCTGAAACCATCAACGGGTTATACAAAGCGGAGCTGATCTATCGGCAGTCCTGGCGTAGTCGCGAAGCCGTGGAAATCGCCACTTTGAAATGGGTTCACTGGTACAACCACCAGCGGTTGCTGAGCTCGATTGGGTATATACCCCCGGCAGAAGCTGAGGCAAACTTCTACCAGCAACAATCCGGTCAGACCATGGCGGCCTGACTTAAACGAAATGGCCTCCATAAAACCCGGTACGATTCAGTTACCGTAGCGAGCATCCTTACCTAAAGGGGGGTGTCCAGTTTCACTAGACCGGTGCAAGTACCCCTCTTTGATGGGGGGGTGCTGAGCGCTCCCACTCCTTACTGTGCTTCATATTGAGAATCTGGCGATGGCCGCTTGCAGCATGCGATCCCATATAACGGGAGCACGGCTATTCACGCCGACAAGAATAAAAAAGCGAGGAGTAAAATATGAGTACGCGCTATGAAGTTCCCCTGCCACAGGTAGAACTGTCGGGCTTCGACATCACACTCAGTGAAGAGGAGCAAGGCGTTCAACAGACCATGCACCGCTTTGCCCGTGATGTGATGCGCCCCCTTGGCCAGGAGATTGACCGCCTTCCTGCAGAGCAAGCCTATCTGCCAGGCTCCCCGTTCTGGGAATACCACGCCGAAATGCAAAAGCTCGGTTTCGGTCCTGAAGCCATGGAGGGGCTTGAACCAGCCGCCGCCGCCCGGCTGGAAGGCATAGTGATAGAGGAGCTGGGCTGGGGTGACGCAGGCCTTACCGTCTCTACGGGTGCTGGTGGTTTGCCGATGACGATGGCCCGAGCCAGTGGCCAACAGGAGTTGATAGACCTGTGTGAAGGTAAGCTGGGCTGCTGGTGTGCTACTCAGCCTGACCGTGGCTCAGATGGGCTGATTCTCTATCCTGAAGAGCGTCACCCCGGGTCGAAAGGTAATAAGGGTAACCTGCATGCGACTTTCACCCCCGATGAAATCATCATCAATGGGCAGACCTCGGCATGGGTCTCCAATGGTGCTGTAGCTCAGGTAGCTCTAGTCGATATCGTGGCCGATTATGGCGACGGTTTTTACGATGAACATGGCAATACCTTTGGAACCAACATCATTGTACCGCTGGACATCAAGGGAGTGTCACGCGGTAAGCCGCTGGAGAAGCTTGGCAAGCGTGCATTACCGCAAGGTGAGGTTTACTTTGACAATGTACGCGTACCCAAGCGATTCGCCATCGCCACACGCGACGACTATGAACTCAAACATGCCTATGCCTGGGCCCATGCTGGCACTGCCATGAGCCATATCTCCGCTGGACTGGCTCGCGCAGCGTTCGAGCTGGCCCTGGCTTATGTGCATGAGCGCAAGCAGGGCGGGACTTTGCTCGCCAACCATCAGCTCACTCAGTATCGGCTGGGCGGCCTTGGCATAAAAGTGGAATCCATCCGTGCCATGGCTCGTCATGTAGCGCTCTACACAAAATGCTCTCCGCGACCACATCCTTACTTCACCGCCTCCGGGAAAACATTCTGTACCAATGAGCTGATGGATGTAGTGAACGAGTCGCTGCAACTCTTCGGCGGCGCTGGCCTGACACGTGAATACCCTATCGAAAAGATGATGCGTGATGCCCGAGCAATGCAAATAGAGGATGGCGAAAACAACATCCTGCAGATGCATTACGGCCATCTGCTCAGTCGCCTGCACCAGCAAGAAGGCTGGGGCCGCGCCTGAGGCGTAACCAGTCATTGAATTCGTCTAGCTACAATAAATAATAGGAGTTTCATCTTGAATACCGATTATCCAGTCGTCATTTATGGTGCCAGCGGCTATACCGCTCGCCTGATCGCTGAGCATCTTCGTGATATGGGCGTGCCTTTCATCGCTGCCGGGCGTAATCGCAAGCGCATTGAGGAAGCCATGGCCATCGTCCCGGGGATAGAGAACGCCCGGTATGAAATTGTCGAGATCGAACACAACGTGGAAGCCTTGACCAAGCTGCTCACCGGACGCAAGGTCATATGTAATACGGTAGGCCCCTTCATGCGCTACAACCTGGAGGTCGCGGAGGCTTGTCTGCGTAGTGGGGTGCATTACCTGGATACCACTGGCGAGCAATCCGCAATTCTGCAGCTTGACGAGCATTTCGGTAAGGAGTTTGCCAAAGCTGGGTTGGTCATGGTGCCCTCAACAGCTTATATGTATGGACTGAGCGAGATCGGCGCGCAATTCTGTCTGGAAACCCCTGGTGTTGATTCCCTGCGTCTGCATGGCATAGGCAACGCTGTCCCCACCGTAGCCTCGGCACAAACTATTCTGGATGCCGTACGCCGCCCCAGCTATTACCTCAAGGATAATGAACTAGTTCGCTATCCCGGTATTGAAAACGGCAAGGTCTGCACCCCTTCAGGCGAGGTTCTCATCACCTCCAACTGGGGCGGCTCCTCCAATCCGATCTGGTTCAGCCGCGACGGTCGTGTGCGCAATTGCAAGATGGATGTCGCTATCTGGAACCAGGAACTTTATAAAAAAGAACTGGAAATTGAACGCGCTTACAAAGTGCAGCTGCAGTGGCTACCAGAAGATCAATTGACCCAGGTAATGGATCATATGGCCAAAGGAGTCACGCCTGACACCCCTCCTCGTGAGTCTCGCCAGGTGCATCGCTCAATCGATATCTGTCTAGCCACAGGGAATAACGTAGCAGTTAAAAGCACCATTTACAGCACTGGTGGCTACCTCACGACGGGCCTGTTGCAGGCCTACGCAGCTCGACGGCTGATGTCGGAAACTCCGCGTGTCACAGGTCTACGTTCCCCAAGTTCAGTGTTCGGCCATCGCGAACTGATGGGCGCGTTGCAGAGCTGGGGCTATGCCTCCATTAAGGTCGAACAGCTTGCTGCTCCCGGACAACCACTCTAACCCGAACCTGAGGATCCAGAATATGAATTTCGCCACCCTTTCCGTGAAGCAGGAAGGTACTCTTCTGCATGTCACAGTCAATAACCCTCCCATCAACCTGATGAATGGTCAGATGGTAGGAGAACTGTTCCAACTGGCTGGTTATCTGCATACCGCCCCAGATGTCCGGGTCGTTCTCCTGGATAGCGCCGACCCTGATTTCTTCATAGCGCATTTTGACCTGGAAGATCTGGTTGCGCATGCATCAGACCCATCGAAAGCCAGCAAGTACCCTGACATCAATGCCCTACAAGCCTTAGCGCTATCCTGGCAAGCACTACCACAGGTCACTATCGCCAAGATCAATGGTCGTTGCCGTGGCGGCGGATTTGAATTCGCTCTAGGCCTGGATATGCGCTTTGCTACCCAGGAGTCACTGTTTTGCCTGCCGGAGACCAGCGGTGGGTTTCTTGCCTGCGGCGGCGGCACCACTCGTACAGCGCTGGCGGCTGGACCGAGCCGCGCTCTTGAAGTATTGCTCAGTGCACGTGACTTCAGTGGCATGGAAGCCGAGCGCTACGGATTGATCAACCGCGCACTACCAGCTGATGAAATCAATTCTTACCTGGAAGATTTGGTAGGCCGTCTGATCAAACGCTCGCCAGAGGTAGTAGCAATGGTTCGCGAAGCGCTGCGCCAGGCTTACGCACCAATGGTTGAACCGATGTTCGCAGGGCTGGCGGCCGAAAATGACGGGCTGCGTATCGCCCTGGCTGGTCAGGAAATGCCGGACGGAATCAAAGCGCTGCTCGCTGCGGGCCAGACACGTGAGAACGAACTGGATCTGCCGGCAACACTGGCGCGAGTCCAGTCACCAACACAATAAGCGCATCAGGTAAGCATTATGGCTATTACTGACTTTTTCGATCGCGGCCGCAGCCTTGCCGGCCAAGCTCCAGCATTTGTAATGAATGATCAACAATGGAGCTTTGATGAAGCTTACGACATAAGTTGTCAAGTGGCGCAGGGGCTGACCGCACTGAAGTACCCCAAGGAGACAAAGGTTGCGGTACTGTCGGCCAACCACCCTTTATCATGGATATGCGTACTGGGGTTGTGGCGCGCAGGATTCACCTGGGTGCCGTTGAACCCACGTAGCAGCTTAGAAGAGCAGCAGCATTTACTGCACGGCTTTGATGTTGAAATACTCTTCTTTCAGCAGAGTTTCCTACCCATCGTAGCGCAGCTGCGAGAGTTGTGCCCGCAACTACGCAAGCTCATATGTATCGATGGCGCCGGGCAAAATCACGAATCGCTGCCATCCTGGATTGCCAATCACCCGAAAGCTCCGCCTGCTGTCATCCCCGACTCTGATGACCTTGCGGCTATCATGCCTACCGGCGGGACTACCGGATTGCCCAAAGGCGTGATGCTATCCCATCGTAATCTTGGCGTTTCTATCGCGTTCTCCATCATAAACAACCACTACGAGCCTCATCAGCCGATAGTCAACCTCGCCGCTGCACCGATGACTCATTCAGCTGGTTTCCTGTCTCTGCCAGCGAGCGCACGCGGCGGCACTGTGGTGGTTCTGAACACGCCCGACCCGGAGGCTCTGCTCAACACCATCGAACAGCATGGCGTGACGGAGCTTTTCCTACCGCCTACTGTGATTTATCGACTGCTCGAAATGCCTGGTATTCGTCAGCGCGATTTGTCATCACTGCGCTACTTCATGTATGGCGCTGCCCCCATGGCAGTAGAAAAACTCAAGCAGGCACTTTCCCTATTTGGCCCTGTGATGCTGCAGGGGTATGGACAAACTGAGGCTCCTGGTGGCATCGCCTCTCTGCTCCCAAGTGATCATTTTATAGATGGAGAATTGGCTCCTAACGAGCGTCTCGCCGCCTGTGGCCGCCCTTCTGTGCTCAACACACTGGCCATCATGGACGATGCCGGTAATATTCTGCCCCAAGGCAGCAACGGCGAGATCTGCGTGCGTGGCGACATTGTCATGAAGGGTTACTACAAACAGCCCGACAAGACAGCTGAAACCATTATCGACGGTTGGCTACATACCGGCGACGTTGGTCATCTGGATAAGGAAGGTCTGCTACATATCACCGACCGCAAGCGTGACATGATCATCAGCGGGGGCTTCAATATCTACCCCAGTGAAGTAGAGCAGGTACTGTGGTCTCACCCAGCCGTACTGGATTGTGCAGTAATTGGTGTGCCAGACGATCAATGGGGCGAAGCAGTAAAAGCTGTCATTGAGCTCAAGCCTGACACCCAGGTAAGCGCCGAAGAACTGATCCAGCTATGCAAGCAGAAGCTCGGCTCAGTGAAAGCACCTAAAAGTGTAGACTTCATTGCCTGCCTCCCGCGAAGCCCAGTGGGAAAGGTTCTTAAAAAAGAGATTCGGGAACGTTATTGGAATAATGTAGAACGTAAAATTTAAATAACACTGATCTGCCGTCGGCGCTGAATATACGCCGACGACAGAAAACCAAGCTCACTCTACAGCCATATCCAAGGCGCAGCCTACTGTTTTCAATAAAAAATAAAACCCAGAAAATATAAAAAGGACAACTACAATGTCGATCAGAGATAGGTTTTCTTATTTCCTATTGATCACTCTAATTCCTGTACTGGCCACAACAGCACATGCTAAGGATAGCCGACCAAATATTCTGCTAATAATGGCTGACGATCTAGGTTACTCAGATATAGGTGCGACCGGAAGCGAGATAAATACACCTAATCTTGATGAACTAGCCAGGGAAGGCATGATGCTGAGCAACCTCCGTGTTGCTCCCAATTGTTCGCCAACCCGTGCTATGTTGATGTCTGGCGCTCCGGCTCATCAAGCCGGATTGGGCGCGATGGCAGAAGCCCTGCTGGATAATCAGAAAGGCCAGCCCGGATACGAAGGATACCTGAACTTTCGTGCCGTCTCATTTGTCGAGCTGCTGCGGGATAGTGGTTACCGTACCTACATGGCAGGTAAGTGGCACTTGGGTATGGAGTCCGATCAAAGCCCCAGAGCCCGAGGCTTTGATCAATCCTTTTCCTTATTACAAGGAGGCGCCCACCATTTTGACCAAACAACGGCATATCCAACTACTCCCAAAGCAGTTTATCGTGACAACGGGCGTCTTGTTGAAAAGCTACCAGAAAACTTCAAATTTTCCAGTGATTTCTTTACCGACAAGCTGATCGAGTATATCGAGCGTGACCGTGCTACCGCACAACCATTTTTTGCATATGCAGCCTATACTGCTCCTCACTGGCCAATTCAAGCTCCCTCTGAATATACGTCGCGCTACAAGGGTGAATACGACGTTGGTTACGAGGTCATCCAAGAAAACCGTATCAACAGAATGAAGGAGCTTGGCTTATTACCATCGTCTTTTCCCGTTCAGCAACTTCCTAGTCAATCGCTGTGGCCAAGCTGGGATAAGCTGACACCAGCCCAACGCGAACGTGAGTCGCGCAGGATGGAAGTATACGCAGGAATGGTTGATAACCTCGATTACAATATCGGAAGGATAATTTCCTATTTAAAATCAATAGGTGAGTATGAAAACACCTTTATCGTATTTCTTTCCGATAATGGGCCTGAGGGCAATACGTTCAGTTCGCAGCATCCTGAAGTTAAAAGATGGCGAAAATGGATAGATGATACATTTGATAACAGTCTCGAGAACATAGGCCATAAAAACTCCTATGAGTTTCAAGGACCAGGCTGGGCCAGTGTAAGCGCCACACCCCATCGGCTTTTCAAAGCATTTCCGGCAGAAGGCGGAGTACGTACACCTGCCATCATGACACACAAAGGAGTGATCTCTGAAGGCCAGCGCTCCCACGCCATGATCAGCGTCATGGACCTGGCTCCCACCTTCCTGGACTTGGCTCAGGTTGACTTCCCTCAGGACCGCTATCGCGATCAGGAAGTACTACCAATGCAAGGCAAATCAATATTGCCTCTTGTCCTGAAAGAAACTCAGAGGATACACGACTCCGACTATGCGCTAAGCACCGAACTATGGGGTAGCCGCTCAGTCGTTCAGGACGGTTGGAAAATCCTCTGGATGCCAAAGCCATTTGGACATGCTCGCTGGGAATTATTCAACCTGACAGACGATCCTAGCGAGAGCATTGATTTAGCTGAAGAACACCCTGAAATATTGCAAAAAATGCTAGCACAGTGGGAAAGATACGCTGAAGAAAACGGGGTCATCCTGCCTGAAGTACCTGCCGGCTACTAACCAAAAGAGGCTTTCAACTCATGACTACAGCAACAACTAACCGCCAGTGGTTGCTGGCTCGCCGCCCATCAGAAGCAGTGAAGCCCAGTGATTTTGAATACCAGGAAGGCCCGATCCCCACATTGGCAGACGGTGAGATTCTGGTACGAACTATATATTTCAGCTATGACGCCAGCCAGCGTATCTGGCTCACCGAAGACGGTGGCTATATGCAACCTATCCAGATCGGCGAAGCCATGCGTACTGTAGGTATCGGCCAGGTTGTCCAGTCCCTTAATCCAGAGTATCCCATCGATAGTCTGGTGGAAGGATTTATGGCTTGGCAAGACTATGTGGTTGTCCGTGCGGACGGCCCGATGCCGCTGCGCATACTGCCTGTCGCTGATTATCCTCTATCCTGGCATCTGGGCGTATTCGGTGTGGCCGGACTGACCGCCTACTTCGGTGTTACCGATGGGTTGAAAGTCAAACCAGGCGACACTGTAGTTATTTCAGCAGCGTCCGGCGCTACCGGCTCACTAGCCGGTAGCATCGCCAGAGCTATGGGTGCAAAAATTGTCATCGGTATTGCAGGCGGTGCCGATAAGTGCCAGTGGCTTGAAGAAAAAGCTGGTTATGACGCGACCATTGACTACAAGAACGACAACCTCACCGAACGTCTAAGCACATTGTGCCCCGAAGGGGTTGATGCCTACTTCGACAATGTTGGCGGTGATATGCTCGATACTCTTTTATTGCATATGGCTCCCCAGGGTCGAGTACTCATCTGCGGTGCCATGTCATCCGGATATACTGACGTGCAACTACAAGGGCCAAAAAACTATATGCGCATTTGCACACATATGCTGACAGTGCAGGGCATTCATCTCTTTTATTATCACGACCGGCTTCAGGAAGGTATTGAAGAGCTTGCAAGACTGGTTAAAGAAAACAAGCTGTATGTTGAAGAAAACCTGTACGAAGGCTTTGAGAAGGCGCCCGAGTTGCTGCCGACCATCTTCAGCGGTAAAGCCCCAGGCAAACTCGTGCTCAAGGTGTCCGACCCATCATGACAAAAATAATCGATATCCAACCTGCCGTACTGGTAACCGGCGTTTCCAGTGGCATTGGCCTGGCCATTGCCGAGGATCTTCTACATAAAGGCTACCGGGTATTTGGTAGCGTACGGCGGGCAGAAGATACTGAAAGTCTTGAGGCACGCTGGGGTAAGTCATTTACCTCTCTGGTATTTGATGTCACTGACAAGACAACCCTGGAAAATGCCGTATCCCTGGTTGAATCCGAACTCGACGGGCAGAACCTGGCAGCATTGATCAACAATGCCGGCGTGAGTTTCGCTGGGCCATTGATACACCAACCGCTGGATGAGATACGCCAGACTTTTGAAGTCAATGTATTTGGCGTTCTCACGGTAACACGTGCTTTCCTGCCTTTACTGGGAGCACGTTCCGGCGCAGTCGGTTCACCGGGGCGAATCGTGAACATCAGCTCTGTATCAGGAGCCATTACTGTGCCGTTCATGGCTGCCTACTCTGCATCCAAGCACGCAGTCGAGGCGTTCACACAGGGTTTACGGCGAGAGCTCAAACCCTACGGCATAGAAGTGTCAGCTATCGAACCAAGTTTCATTCGCTCGCAGCTTTTCGAAAAAGCTGCTTTAGCCAAGCCTTTGGAGCGCTATACCGAAACTGATTATGCGGCGGTATGGCAACAGTTCAATAAGTCGCTGTCGGAGCAAGAGAGCAAGGCCAAGCCACCTGAAATCGTAATCAGAGCAGTGTGGCACGCCATCCAGGCTAAAAAGCCTCGCACCCGCTACCCTCTGGATGGCATCTGGTACGTTGGTAAAATATTGCCTGACCGAGTCTTCGATCAGCTAATTTTCCGGGCGCTAGGTATCACCAAGCTTATAAGTAATCGTTTTGGCAGATAGCGGTTGTAGTGGCCTAATAAAATCCGGCACCCCTTAGGCGACAATGCTCGCTGGTTAGCTGGCTGGGCCATGTCCGATGTGGCGGATGCAGAGCTGGCTGTCAAGGCGCGGGATTACGCTTGAGCGCGGGCGCCATGAGAAGCTCATGCTCCACTCGCATCAGGGTTGTCAGGGTGATTCAGCCGTGCGTTCCGGCAAAGACTCTGGCGTTACCGTATGGTCCAAAGCATGAGTCGCCGCGGCAACTGCCGGAATATTGCACTGATGGAGCGACTGTTCCGCAGCTGCGGAATAAACAACAATAATCAAGGATCGTTAAAAATGAAAACAGCAGTGTTGTTTTGCCTGGTATACCTGTTGTGTCCACTAGCCTCGGCGGACGCACGCAGCGTCCAGCAACTGAGTGAAATCAACAGCCGCAGTCAACTACTGAGCGCCAGTGCCCTGCTCTATTTCAACCCGCATGATCGCACGCCCGACCCTCGCGCCCTGACCGCGGTCTTTCACCACCTCAACACTCTGGATACCTATGTCTTGCAGCTTGGTCAGCCAGCTCTGCTGATGCAACCGCTGCTTGCCATGAGCGATCTATTCAATGAGCTGGATGGCCTGCCCCGCGACCAGCGTGAACGTTATCCGCAGCTGGTTCGGCAACTGTTGATAGAACAGCAAAAACTGCAACAGGCTGCCGACGACCAATTCGCTCGCATCAGTACTACCCCATCATTGCAGCCTCTCAATATCCAGAGCCAAGCCCTAGCCCACCTGCTGCTGGACTACCAACTGCGTCGCTACCCGATGCCGGACAAAGCTGACTTCATCCTGCCCCCGACACAGCGACAAACCCTTGATAGCGCCATTGAACAACGTTTCGACGACCTGCTGGCCGAATATGCGGAACATGCCGCAATACTGACCCAGACCAAGAGCAGCTACCAGTTCGTGCGCGTAGCGTTGCAGCAGGAGAAGGGCCGCACGCATGGCGGAGCCGAATTCTATCTAAGCCGCGCCGTGCTTGATCTCGATGAGCTGGCAATGATGCTAGTAGAAGAAGTGCCTGAGGAATGATCCACCTGGTGCGCTCAAGATCGAACTGATCAGAAAAAACGCTGCACACCAGCCTTAAGGCTAGGGTTTCGACAGAGCGATCTCACCATTCAAGCGTATCGAAGCATCCTTCCGGCCTCGTTAGCTCGTGCCCATCCAGAAACTAATAAGCGGCTGATTTACGGGTAAAAATTCTGGGGATAGGTAAAAGAATCCTCTTGGCTCTGGTATGTTTTAGGTGCGAACAAAAAACGCCAGCAACCAGGAGGATCCAGCATGCGAGAGACCCGCAATGCGCAGGCCAGTATATTCGAACATTACTCGAATCACGAGTATGGCAGCAGACTCCAGAAGCTATCGGAGGTCCTGGACAGGCACCCCGAGATACTGGATCTGGTTGCCGCAGACTTAGTAGACGCGTCCGTTTCAGCCGTTGGGCGAACGGGTCTCAGCGCAGAGAGCGTTTTGCGTTGCCTGCTGTTGAGGTGCGTATTCCGGCGAGCGTGACCGGTCATTCCGGGCATCGTGACCGGTTTGCACACGGCCATCGCGCTGGAGTGGGTTTTGTACTTTAAGCGGTCACGATAGGTCAACTGCCGCCGGTGTTTCAGCCCTGGTTTTTCTCAGTGATTCCCCCTTCAGATTGAGTCGGTGGGCACCGTGGAGGAGCCGGTCCAGGATGGCGTCGGCCAGCGTGGCGGAGCCGATGTAGTCATGCCAGTGCTCGGTCGGCAGCTGACTGGCTATCAGAGTTGAGCCCCGGCCATGCCGGTCTTCGATGACCTCCATCAGGTCCTGTCGCTGCTGCGCGGTCACCTTCTGCATGCCCCAGTCATCCAGGATTAACAGGTCGGTTTTCAGTAGCTGGTTCATCAGCCGGGCGTAGCTGCCATCACCGTGGGCGATGCGCACCTGATCGAACAGCCGTGGCACCCGCAAGTAGCGTACGGACAAGCCTTGCCGGCAAGCCTGGTTACCCAGAGCGCACGCCAGCCAGGTCTTGCCGCAGCCGGTGGGTCCGGTTATGCACAGGTTCAGCGACTGCCTGACCCAGTCGCAGCTGGCCATTTCCGCCATACGAGAGCGCTCCAGTCCGCGTGGGTGGCGATAGTCGATATCTTCAACACAGGACGGCACCCGCAGGTGGGCCGCCTTGAGTAGCCGGTCCAGCCGGCGGTTTTCCCGGTGCAGCACTTCCCGATCCACCAGTAGGGCCAGGCGTTCCTCGAACGCCAAGTCGTGGGTGTCGGGCTGGATGCGCTGTTGCTCCAGGGCATCGCACATGCCGGTTAGTTTCAGTTGGCGCAGGGTATCGAGCGTGTTTTGAGTCAGCATGAGTTTCTCCGGTATCAGTGGTAGTAGTGAGAGCCGCGCACATTGGTGTGGCTGGGCAATTCGGTCATCTCAGTCTCGTCCTCGGATAGGGGCAGAGGCAGCTGATCCAGGCCCTGTTTCAGGATCGACGTAATGCTCTGGTAGCTGGTCGAGTTGATGGCCAGAGCCCGCGCACAGGCCTGCTCCAGACGATCACGGCTGTAGCGACGGCTGAGGTTCAACAGGCCCAGACAGGCGCGGTAACCATGCTCTGGATGGGGGCGGTCCCGGAGCTGCATCTGGACGACCGCCTGCGTGCTGGGGCCGATGTCCTTGCCCCAGTTGAGGAAGCGTCCGGGCGACCAGTTCTTATGGGCCTGATGCGACTTGGGCATGTGCTCGGTCAGGGTGACGAAGCGGTCCTTGCCGTGGCGGGGGTGCAGCGCCACCCGCTGCCCCTTGTGCATGACCTCCACCGCGTTATGGGTTACTCGCACGTCCAGCACCAGACCCACCAGGGCGTGGGGCACGCTGTACAGCCGCTTCTCCACGTCGATGTGGTAGTCGATGCCTGGCCGCGCTTTGCGCCATTCAGCGTAGACGTAAGGGGTTGCCGGCAGCGGTCGCAGGGCTGGCCGGTCAAGACCTTCGAACAGGCTCCGACGGCTCTCGCTCCGCCCTTGGAACGGACGCTGGTTCAGCGGCGGTAACAGGTCGGCAATGGCCTTGTTCAGTTCGGCCAGGGTGAAGAAGGTCTGGTGCCGCAACCGGGCCAGGATCCAGCGCTCGACCAACAGCACGGCGGCTTCGGCTTTTGCCTTGTCCTTGGGCTTGTAGGGTCGTGCAGGCAGCACCGCAGTTCGGTAGTGCGCGGCCAGATCCGCGTAGGTCTCATTGATCGAGGGGGTGTATCGGTCTGCCTTGGTCACGGCAGCCTTGAGGTTGTCCGGCACCAGCAGCTCTGGCACCCCGCCGAAGAAGGCGAACATCCGCAGGTGCGAGGCAATCCAGTCCGGCAGGCGCTGACTCCAGGTGGCCTCGGAGAAAGTGTAGCTGGAGGCCCCCAGCACGGCGACAAAGACCTGTGCCTTGCGGATCTCGCCCGTAGCCCGATCCACCACCGGCACGGTAGGCCCGCAGTAGTCGATGAAGATCTTCTCACCAGCCCGGTGAGCCTGACGCATGCTGCGCCGCTGCCGTTCACGCCAGACCCGGTAGTGATGACAGAACTGGCTGTAACGGTAGGCTTTATCGCCGTGACGCTCCACGTACTCGGCCCAGAGCAGTTGCAGGGTGACACCCTTGGCCTTGAGCTCCTGATGGGCCTGGAAATAGTCCGGCTCGGCAAAGCGTGTGGGTGGTGTTGTGGCCGGGAAAAGCAACGCCTCCAACCGGGACTCGTCAGTGCCCTCAGGCAACGGCCAAGTGACGCCCTGAACCTTAGCCAGGCTGACGTACTTGCCAACCACCCCCTTGGAGATGCCGCAGGCCCGAGCGATGCGCTCATGACTCAGACCTGATTCGTACTTGAGGCGCAAGACCTCGATTATCTGTCGCATGGAAATCCTCGCAACCGGCATCCGCTCTTCCCCGAAGTGAAAAAGAACCGGTATGCCGAATAAAGTTGAAGAATTCCAGCAGGTTGGCGGTGATTCCGGGAGCGTGACCGAGGATTCCGGCATCGTGACCAGTGATTCCGGGGAACCACCCAAAATCGGTCACGATAAAGCGGAATCAACGGTCACGATCGCCCGGAACAGGCGGTCACGTTGAAACGGAATGGGTGGTCACGATGGCGCGGAATACGCATGAGGCAGCAACAGGGTTTCAGCTATGAACAACTGGCCTTTCATTTGTCGGATTCGGTGACCTACCGAACGTTTACCCGATTGCCGGCTCACCTGTCACCCAGCCGATCCTGCCTGCAGTCCACGATTCGCAGCATCAAGCCTGAGACGCTGGAGCAGGCGCACCAAGCGCTTACAAAGCGGCTGCTGGACACAGGGGTTGCTTCGCTGGATAAGCTCCGCATCGACAGTACCGTGGTGGCCAGTCATATTGCTGCGCCCAGTGACAGCCAGTTGTTGAATGATGGTGTTCGTGTGATCAGTCGGCTGCTGGCAAAAAGCAAAGCCGAAACTGGCCTGAAGATCCGTTTTACCGACAAGCGCAAAGCGGCAAAGTCTCTGGCCTTTCGTATATTCAATGCGAAAAAGGCGGTGAGGCAGGCGGATCGGGGACATCAGCAGGTCGTTGACGGTACCGAGGCTTGCGCCTCCACACGGAAATGGCTGGACGCTCTGGTGCACTACAGGGATCTGACATCGCGGGTAATCGAGCAAACGGAACGTCGCGTCATCCAGGGTGAACGGGTTCCATCCGGGGACAAGATTGTCAGCCTGTTCGAGCCGCACATATCGCGCCGCGCTACATCCAACCAGCTGAAAATGAATACCGGTTTTCTAGGGGGAGCAGTCACGATTTGGTCACGCCTTGGTCACAAAGTCAAAATCATTCGCAGGCCAACACCATAAAACCAAACCTCAAGAACGAGAAAAGCCCTTAGCTTTCAACAAGCTAAGGGCTTTCTGATATGGCGCAGCGGACGGGACTCGAACCCGCGACCCCCGGCGTGACAGGCCGGTATTCTAACCGACTGAACTACCGCTGCGCGTCGGTTTGACAAACGTGTTGTCGAAACAGGCGCGCATTGTAATCGTTCAGCGGCTCAAGTCAAGCAGCGACGTTTATTCCCTGTCTCGCCAGCGCATTGCCATACCGCTGGCTATCGCCCATGCTTGGACTGTGCCTATCAATCGGGAGCTGGATAATGCCCACTATCGGCTGGATATTTGTACTCATCATCATTGCTACCGTCATCGGCGGTCTGTACATGCTGCGCAAGACGGCGAACAAGATGCCGATCGGCGAGGAGCAGATGAAAAAGATCAAGGAACGTCAGGCGGAACTCGAGGCCCAGGAGCGCGGCGAGGATCGCTGATCGGGTGCAATGCCCCTGCGGCTTGTTCCTGTAACCTGGAAACACCTAGAATGCGCCTTCTGTTAACTGCTGTCACAGGTGCCACCCCGCATGCTCAATTCACTGCAAGCCCAGCTGCTGAAGGCTGGCCTGGTCGATGAGAAGAAAATCAAGCAGGCCCAGCGCGCCAAGAAGAAGGCTGCCAAGAATACCCCTGAGAAGGTGCAGGATACCGCTGCGGCCGTCGAGCGTGCCCGTGCGGAGAAGGCCGAGCGCGACCGTCAGCTGAATCTGCAGCGCCAGGAGGAAGCCGCGCGCAAGGAGCGCGAGGCCCAGGCCAAGCAGATCATCGAGCAGGCGGTGATCGACCGCAGCACCGGCGATGTGCCCTATCAGTTCGTCGTGAAGAACAAGATCAAGAAGATCCACGTCACCCAGGAGCAGTTCGATCGGCTAAGCCGTGGCCGGCTTGCCATTGTGCGCCTGTCGGGCCAGTTCCAGATCATTCCGCTGGAGGCCGCCGAGAAGGTGGCCGAGCGCGCGCCGCACTGGCCGGTCATCATTGCCAAGGTGGAAGAGCAGCCGGCAGATGAGGACGACCCTTACGCCGCCTACAAGATTCCCGATGACCTGATGTGGTAACTCGGGCGTCTCCGTGAAACAGCCGCCTGCCCCCCTGCCCCGTGACGATCGCAGTCCCTGGGCAGTCTTTCTGGTTTTCCTGCGTCTGGGGCTGACCTCCTTCGGTGGCCCCATTGCTCATCTGGGCTACTTCCGTGATGAGTTTGTGCTGCGCCGGCAATGGCTGTCGGAGCGGGCCTATGCCGATCTGATCGGGCTTTGCCAGTTTCTTCCGGGTCCGGCGAGCAGTCAGATAGGTATTGCCCTGGGCCTTGGCCGGGCGGGCTATGGCGGTGCGCTGGCGGCGTGGCTGGGTTTCACCCTGCCCTCGGCCATTGCGCTGATCCTGTTCGCCAGTCTGCTGGCGAGTCATGGCAATCTGGCGGCTGGCGCCCTGATGGGGCTGAAGGTGGTGGCTGTGGCAGTGGTGGCCCAGGCGGTCTGGGGCATGGCCCGGACCCTGTGCCCGGATCGCCTGCGGGTAACCATGATGGCTGTGGCAGCGGCGGCGGTGCTGTTGATGTCCAGTTACTGGGGCCAGTTGCTGGTGCTGCTGGGCGCGGGCGTGGTCGGTATGTTGCTGATCCGACCGCAGCCTGCAGCCGAGTCGGACTCCACCCCTGCCCCGGTAAGCCGCACGGCGGGCATGCTGGCGCTGACGCTGTTCTTTTCCCTGCTGCTGTTGCTGCCCCTGCTGGCAGCATTGCACCCAGAACCGCTGCTGGTGGTGGCGGACACCTTCTACCGTGTCGGTTCACTGGTGTTCGGTGGCGGCCATGTGGTGCTGCCGCTGCTGCAGGCCGAGACGGTGGATACCGGCTGGGTGGATGTGGAGGTGTTTCTGGCTGGTTACGGGGCAACCCAGGCAGTACCCGGCCCACTGTTCACCTTCAGCGCCTTTCTTGGCGCTGCGATGGATAACGGACTGCCGGGCTGGCTGAACGGCCTGTTCTGCCTGGTCATGGTGTTCCTGCCGTCGTTTCTGCTGGTGATTGGGGTGATGCCGTTCTGGGATCGGCTGCGCCGCCGGCAGCGCATCAGGTCGGCGCTGGCGGGGGTGAATGCAGCTGTGGTGGGACTTCTGCTGGCGGCGCTGTATCAGCCGATGTGGACCACTGCCATTCGCGGGCCGGCGGATTTCGTTCTGGCCCTCGCGGCACTGGTCGCGCTGGTGTTCTGGAAGCTGCCGCCGTGGCTGGTGGTGCTGGCCACGGCAGCGGGTGGTTGGGCGTTATCTCTTTGAGCTTTCCTGCTCGCCACCTTCCTGCTCGTCATCCTCTTCCTCCGGCTCGGAGGGCTGATCGATCTGGCTCTCGTCGATCAGGCTGGGATCTTCCTTGAGCTTCTGCTGACGCTGGCGCTCCTCCTCGCTGGCCTGCTCGGGGCATTCCAGGGGCAGCAGGAAGGTGCTGGACACGTCGATCAGTCCGATATGCTCGATGGTACGGCGACCCAGCAATACCGGATAGGTCATGTCGCTGCGGTCCCGCAGGGAGAACTGCTCTTCGTAGATGCGGTTGCCGATGCACATGCGCATCTTGACCACCGGGCGGTAGTCCTCCCCGCCGGCACCGCGCACGGTGATCTGACGGTAGACCGGTCGCTCGAAATGCAGGGTGGTCATCTCGCCGGTATCGGCGTCCTTGACCTCGACGTCGTAGCGCACCCAGCGCTTGCCGTCGCGGCGGAAGCGTTCGAGATTGATAGCGTGCATGGAGGAGGTCAGTGCCCCGGAGTCGACCTTGACCTTGACTGCGGTCTGCTCCGGAAGGATCAGCCCCTTCTCAACCCAGCCGACAATGACCTTGCCTTCCACGTCCTCGGTCATGACCGCATCAGCCGGCGGTTCTACCTCAGCTGTTTCAGCAAGCAATGCAGTGGAGATGGCGGACAGCCCGAACAGGGCGGTGAAGGACAGGCTTTTGATAGATAGCTGCATATGAGATCCCATGAGAAACAAACGGGTAGACCCGGCCAGCAGCGGAAAGTGCCCGCCAGCACATGGAGCGGCGGCAATGTATCACGCTCCCCGTTGCAGCGGAAGGCAGCATTGGGGCGCTTTTATGCCATTCATCAGCCGGCGGGCGCGCTGGCGATTCAGCATACAAATGATGGCCATGTGCATTTGCGCAGAAAGATAAAAAATGCTCCAGTAACCACCCTTCCGGCCGATAAGGTTCGGTAGATCGCCTACAGAGCAGATCGCAATAATCAATAACACTAAAGCGCGGAGATCAAAATGGAGTTCTTACGCCGAGTCAGGATCAATCAACGACTGTGGCTTATCCTCGTGGTGGCCCTGATCAGCCTGTTGTTGCTGACCTACATTTCCCTGGATCACCTACGCAAGGAAATCCACGCTGCGGAGATCACCAAGGCAACCCACCTGGTAGAAACCGCCCACAGTCTGCTGGCTGGATACCACAAGCGCGAGCTCAGCGGGGAGCTGACTGGCGAGGAGGCGCGCCGGCAAGCCCTGGAAGCCCTGCGCCAGCTGCGCTACGACGGCAACGAGTACTTCTGGGTCAATGACATGAACTACGTGATGCTCATGCATCCCATGGCGCCGGAAACCGAAGGCGTCGACCTGAGCACGCTGGGACGTCCGGGCTCGGTGAATGTGATCAAGGAGATGGTCGACCTGGCCCGCGTCCAGGGCACCGGCCACTATGAATACAACTGGGTCAAACCCGGCGGACAGATCGACGTGGATGACCCGGTTCGTCGGCTGTCAGCCTTCACCCACTTCAAACCCTGGGACTACATGATCGGCAGCGGTATCTATCTGGACGAGATGGAGGCGCGCTTCCGTGACCAGATGGTGTGGGCCCTGTCCGTAGTGGCCTTGATCGTGCTGTTCATGGTCGCCACCATCTACCTGATCGGCCGCAGCATCACCCATCCGCTGAACGTGGTAGTCCAGGCCATGGGCAATATCGCCCAGGGCGAAGCGGACCTGACCCGCACCCTGGACAGCAACGGGCGGGACGAGCTGTCGCTGCTGGCCTACCACTTCAATACCTTCACCGGCAACCTGCGCAATCTGGTGACCCAGCTGGGCGATGGCGCCAATCAGATGATCAGCGCCAGCCAACAGCTGGACCAGATCAGCAATGCGACGCTGAACGGCATGAACCGGCAATCCGAGCGCATGGATCTGATGGCTACGGCAATCAACGAGATCACCTATGGTGTGCAGGACGTGGCGCAGAACGCCAATGCCGCCGCACGGGAGGTGGAAAACGCCAGTGAGGGCGCCGAGTTCGGCCGGCAGCAGGTAAGGAAAACCATCGAACATATCGATCGCCTGTCCGCCAGCGTCGGCACAGCCGTGGGGCACATGGAGACGCTGTCGACCGATGCGGATGAGATCGCCACGGTACTGGATGTAATCCGTGCCATCGCCGAGCAGACCAACCTGCTGGCCCTGAACGCGGCTATCGAGGCAGCGCGGGCCGGGGAGATGGGTCGCGGCTTCGCCGTGGTGGCGGACGAGGTACGCAACCTGGCCCAACGCACCCAGAAGTCCACCGAGGAGATCCACAACATGATCACCCGGCTGCAGAACAACACCCAGTCGGCGGTTCATGTGATCAACGAGAGCAGCCAGTATTCGGAGCAGAGTGTCGAGCAGGTGAATGCGGCGGGCCGGGCGCTGGAGCAGATCAGCCAGGCCATGCAGCAGCTGGTGGCTCTGAACGCCTCCATCGCCAGCGCCACAACACAGCAGTCAACCGTGGTGGAAGATGTGAACCGCAACGTGACGGAGGCCGCTGGGCTGGCCCAGGAAACCACCGAAGGCGCTCAGCAGACTGCCGAGGCGAGTCAGCATCTGGCACGTATCGGCGAGCAGATCAGCGCCCTGCTCGCTCGTTTCCGCGTCTGATGTCCGAGGGTTGCCGGTCGCGGCCGGCAACCTCCCTTCATCCCCGACTGCCGACCTGCTGCAGCCGCTCCACATCGATATCCACCAGCAACAAATGTCGCCCCTCGTCAATGAACAGGCCGGAGGTCATGCACTGGCGGTGGCTGCTCGCGTCGCGGTAGCGACTGGACAGCAGAACCCGACTGTCTTCCCCCGCCGCCGCCAGAATACGGTAGAAGTACGGACGCCATGACCAGTTATGGTCCAGGTAGCGCGGGTCCTGCCGCCAGCGCTGACCGGTCCACTCATAGTTCGGCGAGATCTGCGTACCGTAGGCGTCGCACAGAAAGAAGCGCAGCAGCCAGGGGTATTCCGTCGGCGGGCGCAGGGACTCGGGCTTGCCGCCCTGCTCCAGCCAGATGCGCAGTTCGGCAAACAACTGGCCGAGGGATCTGCGCAGTTCCAGAAAGCGGCCACGTTCGGCGAGCTTGGCCTGCACGTACTGGTCGCGCAGGTGGGAAAACAGCGGCTGCAGCGCGTCGGGCTGGAGGAAGCTTTCCTCGGCTGCACCAAAAAGGTATCCCTGCACATAGCGCGCGCCACAATCCAGTGCAAAGTGCAGGTGTTCTTCGGTCTCGACACCCTCGGCGATGATCCAGCAGCCGCTCTTCTCGGCCACCAGCGCCAGTGATTTGACGAACTCCGAGCTGCTGCTGTTTTCCCGGGTGACCTGATGCAGCAGCTGGATATCGAGTTTGAGGAAGTCCGGCTGCAGCGCAATCACCTGATCCAGCATGGAATAACCGGTACCGAAGTCATCCACTGCCACGCGGATGCCGGCGTTCTTGTAGCGAGCCACCACCTGGCGCAGGCGATCCGGATCCCCCTGCAGGCCGGAAATCTCGAACACCACACGCTCAGGTGCCAGATCCAGCTCCTCAAGCAGGGTCAAGCTCGGCAGCGGCGCCTCAAGACTGACCTGGGCCAGCCACTTGGGCGAAATGTTCAGACTGATGAAGCCGGTAGGCGTGGCCTTGAAGTGCTCCAGCGCCATGCGGCGGACCGCTCGATCAAGGTGCAACAGCTCGGTCTGGTCGACATCCGGATCGTTGAACAGGGGGCCGGCGCTGACTACCTCGCCGTCGTCCCGACGCAGGCGGGCCAGGACTTCATAGCCGGCGACCCGGCCGGTGGCGGTGTCGATCAGCGGTTGGTAGTACGGCAGCGGTTGTCCTTCGATCACAACAGAGTCTCCAGGTCAGGTGGCTGTACAGATTATGCAAGATTGTCGCCAGAAAGATACCGATCTGCGTCAGCTTTCCATCATCCATGGCTAGGCCCTGCCCGCTTCGGGTATCCTTGGCTGTTTTTCGAGCCCCTGACAGGAAGCTACCCCATGAATGCGGTTGTTCTAGCAGTAGGCGTGATGCTGGCGCTGAGTCTGTGTCGCGTACACGTTGTTGTTGCACTGATTGCAGGTGCTGTGGCCGGAGGTCTGGCCGGTGGCCTGACTCTCGATGATACCCTGCAGGCCTTTCAGGCTGGTCTGGGCAAGGGTGCGACAGTCGCCCTGAGCTATGCCCTGCTCGGCGCCTTTGCCGTGGCCATCGCCAAGTCCGGTACTGCCCATGCTCTGGCCGACCGGGCTCTGGGCATGATCAACAGCGGGAGCAAAGCCGGTGCCGGCAAGCTGCGTCTGATCCTGCTGGCACTGCTGCTCGGCGCGGCGATCGCCTCGCAGAACATTCTGCCCATCCACATCGCTTTCATCCCACTGCTGATCCCGCCGCTGCTGTTTGTCATGAACAAGCTGCGTCTGGATCGCCGTCTGGTGGCCTGCGTACTGACCTTTGGCCTGATCACGCCGTACATGTTCCTGCCAGTGGGCTTCGGTGCGATCTTCCTCAATGACATCCTGCTGGCCAACATGCGTGACGGCGGGCTGGATACCACCGGCATCAACGTGATGCAGGCCATGGCGCTGCCGGCTCTGGGCATGGCGTTCGGCCTGGCGGTGGCCTTCGTCAGCTATCGCCGCAAGCGCGATTACGCTCCGGCACAGATCGGGGGCGGCGACAAGCCAGAGGACAAGGTCGTCTACAGTCCCAAGACCCTGCTGGTGGCACTGGTGGCGGTGGTAGCGGCCTTTGCCGTGCAGCTGTGGCTGGACTCGATGATCATGGGCGCGCTGGCCGGCTTCATCGTGTTTTCCATGTCCGGTGTGGTGCGCTGGCGCGAGGCCGATGACCTCTTCACCGAGGGCATGAAGATGATGGCCATGATCGGCTTCATCATGATTACCGCCAACGGTTTTGCCTCGGTGATGCAGGCCACCGGTCATATCGAAACCATGGTAACCACCTCGGTGGAGTACATTGGTGACAACAAGGCGCTGGCTGCCCTGCTCATGCTGGTAGTGGGTCTGCTGATCACTCTGGGCATCGGCTCGTCTTTCTCCACCGTACCGATCATCGCCGCCATCTATGTACCCCTGGCCATGCACATGGGTTTCAGCCCGCTGGCGATCGTTTCCCTCGTCGGCACCGCCGCCGCCCTGGGTGACGCCGGCTCCCCGGCCTCCGACTCCACCCTGGGCCCGACCGCAGGCCTGAACGTGGACGGCCAGCACAACCACATCTGGGACACCGTTGTGCCTACCTTCCTGCACTACAACCTGCCGCTGATTGCCTTTGGCTGGGCAGCGGCGATGGTGCTCTGAGCCATCACCGGAGGGGTTATCGGTTGTAGGGGCACCCGTGTCGGGTGCGATTGGGGGTTGGCTCGGGGTGCTGGCTGGGCTCCGCTTCGCACCGAGGGCGGTGCTCCTACATAAAACTTTCGCACCGAGGGCGGTGCTCCTACACAAGATGCCCCTTGGGTTGTAGGAGCACCCGTGTCGGGTGCGAAGGGGGTTGGCGCGGGGTGCTGGCTGGGCTCCGCTTCGCACCGAGGGCGCTGCTCCTACAACAAAGCCAATCCCAACTCCGACCCGTAGGAGCACCCGCCCCGGGTGCGAAAACGTACTCCCGGTCGCGGAAATGTGCCCGCCCTGTTCGCACCGAGGGCGGTGCTCCTACATCAAAACCGGGACCCTCCCCGAACCGTAGGAGCACCCGCCCGGGGTGCGAAAACGTACTCCCGGTCGCAGAAGTGTGCCCGCCTGTTCGCACCGAGGGCGGTGCTCCTACATCAAAACCGGGATCCTCCCCGAACCGTAGGAGCACCCGCCCGGGGTGCGAAAACGTACTCCCGGTCGCAGAAATGTGCCCGCCTGTTCGCACCGAGGCGGCGCTCGTACATGAAAAATTTCGCACCGGGCGGTCCGGCGGTCCGGCGATCCGCCGATCTGCGGTGCTCGTCAGGGTTGGTGGGGGTAAGGGAGGCAAACCTGGACGGCGAGGCCGCCCAGTGGGCTTTTCCGGAGCTGGAGGTCGCCGTTGTATACTTCGACCAGGTCGCCGACGATATCCAGTCCCAGTCCGTGCCCGGTGACTGCCTCATCCAGACGGACCCCGCGCTGCAGTACCCGCTGCCGATCGGCTTCGCTTATTCCCGGGCCATCGTCCTCGACACTCAGCAATAACTCCTGCTCGGTCACCTGCCACTCCAGCCGGACCCGGCTGCGGGCCCATTTGCAGGCGTTGTCCAACAGGTTGCCGAGCAGCTCGAGCATGTCCTCGCGCTCGAATGGCCAGGGCGCCTTACCTTGTAAATCAGGGTATTCGATACGCACCCGTTCGTCATGGGACTGCTGCACCGAGGTACACAGCCAGGGCAGGTCCTCCGCTGCGCTGAAACGTCGGGTCAGCTGGCGCTCCGGCGCCAGTCGTGCGCGCTGCAGAGCGCGCTCGAGCTGACGGCGGATCTGCTCGATTTGCTGCCGCAGGACCTCCCGATCCCCGACATCCAGCACCTCTTTGGTGAGCAGCCTTTCCACCACCGCCAGAGGCGTCTTCAAGCCGTGGCTGAGATCACCGACGCCTTTGCGTGCGCGCTGGATGAGGCGTTCCAGTTGCGCTCCGAGATGGTTGACTTCCTGTACCAGCGGCAGCAGTTCCTGCGGAACCTGATCGGACAACTGCAGACGCTGCCCGGCCTGCCACTCGGCCAGTTCCTGCCGGGCTTGGCGCAGCGGCCGTAGTGCCTTGCGCAGCAGCAATTGCTGCACCGCGAGGCTGATCAGCACCGCCAGCCCGCCCAGCCCCCAGAGCCAGACACGGGCACGCGCAAAGGCCTCGAGCAGTGGCTGATAATCCAGCGCCACACTGATCTGCACTGACTGCCCCAGCTTGTTGAACCGCTCGGAGCGCACCAGCAGCTGCTGTCCGGAGGGGCCGGGTTGCAGGGTATGGTCAGCGCTGTCCAGCGGCATGGGCAGACGCTGGTCCCATAATGAACGCGAGCGCCAGCGATGCGGGCCCGCCTCGACAATGAAGTAGCGCCCGGAATACAGCCGCATGTAATCCGGACTGACGCGCCCGGTATCCAGGTAGAGCCCCTGCGGCCCGTTGCTGACCGCAGCCAGCAGCGCATCGGCTTCGCGCTGCAGGTCGCGGCTCAGGTAATCGCGCAGCGCCCGGTCAAAGACCCACACCGCCCCCTGCCCGACCAGGGTAACCGTCAGCAGCAGTACCAGCAGCAGTCCGCCACCCAGGCGGCGGCTGATGGAATTCACGTCTGCCGCCCGACCAGCACGTAGCCCTGACCACGGCGGGTCTCGATGGCGTCGCGGCCGATCTTGCGGCGCAGATGATTGATCTGCACCTCGATGACGTTGGATTCCCGCTCGGCTTCGTTATCGTACAGGTGCTCCATGAGCCGGGACTTGGACACCAGCTTGCCCGCGTGCAGCATCAGGCAGCGCAGCAGGCGAAACTCACTGGCCGACAGATCCACCGCCTCCAGTCCGGGCCCGGAGACCTGCTGGGTGCTTTCATCCAGCGTCAGGCCGGCGGCCTGCAGGGTCGGTCTGGGCTCATGCCCATGGCTGCGACGCAGCAGACCCTGAACCCGCAACAGTAATTCCTCGGGATGAAAGGGTTTGGTGAGATAGTCATCGGCGCCGGCGCGCAGGCCATCGATCCGCTCGGCCCAGCTGTCGCGTGCAGTGAGGATCAGCACCGGAAGATTCATCCCCCGGGCACGCCAGGCCTGCAGGACCTCCAGTCCACTTCTGCCGGGCAGCCCCAGATCCAGAATGCACAGGTCATAGGGCTCGATCTCGGCCAGCTGCTGCACATCACGCCCGTCGGCACGCCAGTCGACGACATACCCCGCCTGCCGCAGATCCTGCATCAGCCCTTCCGCCAGGGCCACGTTATCCTCGGCAAGCAACAGCCGCATCAGTCATCCTCGTCGATATCCACATCCAGCAGTCTGCCAGTGACCGCATCATACTCCAGCTCGACAACCCGGCGATCCCGGGTGACCAGTTCCAGCTCATAGATGTACCGACCATCATCGCGTTCCAGCTCGGCGCCGAGAAAGCGCCCGGGATAGCGCTGCAGCGCATCTTCAATAAGAGCGTGCAATGGCAGAATACGCCCCTGCTCGGCCAGGCGCAGGGCTTCGTCCTGATCAATGTCATGGGCGAACGCGAGGTTGGCCCAGAGCCCAAAAAACAACCAGCCGCACAGGGCGGCTGGTTTCAGGCGACGGTGAAGATCAGTCATCCTGCTCGGTCTTGATGACGTCGCCGGTGGCTGCATCCAGGGTGATATCCCAATCGGTACCATCCTCGCTGCGGATATCCAGCTTGTACTCATAGCGACCATCGTCCAGCTCCAGATCGCGGTCGGTGATCTGGCCCGCCTTGATCGACAGCGCCTTCTGCTCCAGGCTCTCCAGCGACTGGATGGTGCCCTGTTCGACCAGACGGGCCGCCTCCTCGCGGCTGATATCATCATCAGCCATGGCGGCAGCAGAACCAACACCCAGCAGTACGGCGCAGGACAGTGCAATGTAGTTTTTCATATCAGGTAACTCCGTTGTTTGAACACAAGGATAGCCTATAGGACCAAACTGAATTCAGGCTTAAAACAACCTGAAGCCAGACTTAAGACCATCAGATCGGCCGCTCCGTTCTACCTATCGCTCCATCCATGCCCCCACTACACACCGACGCTACGTCACTTTTCAGACGTTGAGCTGCCCTGCGCTGACAAGCGACATTGATCCTGAGACAATATGACAACCTGCTTCGCTCTGATGGATGTTTCATGGTCGCCATTCATGTTCCCGAACCCGCTCTGACGCTCCGCGCCGGCGCCCGCGCCCTTGCCCGCATTCGTGAATCGGGCCTGCAACCAGCCGATATCCACGTCATACCCGGCGCTGCCGGAGGCCCCAAGGCACTGGGTATCCAGGGTCTGGACATGGCCATCTTCGGTCAGTGGCTCCCCCAGGCGCCGCAACCGCGCAGTCTGGTGGGCGCCTCGATCGGCAGTTGGCGCTTCGCCAGCGTGTGCAAGCCGGACCCGGTGGCCGGCCTGCAGCGTCTGGGTGAACTCTATACCACCCAGCGCTTCCCCAAGGGCATCACCGTGGCGGAGATCAGCCGGCGCTGCGCGACCATGCTGGATGAACTGCTGGAAGGCCAGGATG
Source organism: Halopseudomonas sp. Lyrl_26 (assembly GCF_051948695.1). Lineage (NCBI taxonomy): Bacteria > Pseudomonadati > Pseudomonadota > Gammaproteobacteria > Pseudomonadales > Pseudomonadaceae > Halopseudomonas > Halopseudomonas sp. Lyrl_26. The sequence goes on along the minus strand of NZ_JAYJLH010000005.1, from coordinate 216,159 downwards.
AAGCCATCCTGGCCAATCCTCTCTACCATCTCAACATCATGGTGGTGAAGTCCCTGCGTCTGCTGCAGCTGGACCACCCCAGAGCACTGGGGCTGGGGCTGGGCGGCGTGATTGGCAGCAACCTGCTGGGACGGCGCCACCTCAAGCGGTGGTTCGAACGGGTCATCATCCACGATGCCCGGCTGGCTCCGCCCCTTGGTGATCTTGACGACTTCGTCACCAGCTACGTGAGCCTGAGCACGGACAACCTGCGACCGGCACTGCTGGCCTCGGGCTCCATTCCCATGGTGATGGAGGCGGTGCGGGACATTCCCGGCGCCAGCGAGGGCGTGTACCGCGATGGCGGCTTGCTCGACTACCACCTGGATCTGCCCTGGAAGGCTCCCGGCGTGGTGCTCTACCCGCACTTCATCGACCGGGTGGTGCCGGGCTGGTTCGACAAGGCGATGCCCTGGCGCCGGGCCTGCGCTGATCGCGCGGGGGATGTGCTGCTGGTGGCGCCCTCGCCGGCCTATCTGGCGCGCCTGCCCTACGGCAAGCTGCCGGATCGCCGGGACTATCGCCGGTTCGGCGCCGACGATGCGGGTCGAGAGCAGTACTGGCGTCAGGCCATGGCGGAAAGTCAGCGACTGGGCGACGAGTTCATGGAGCTGGTGAGCGAAGGACGCCTGGAAGCGAGGCTGCAACCCCTGCGCTGAACACAGTTGCTGCTGCAGTACTGCAGAGAATCAGTGATCGAGCACCCGCCGGGCGCTGATGTAACTGCGCTGCCAGTAACTGGCCTGGAGATCGTCGAGGCGCACTCGTCCCCCACTGCTGGGCGCATGCAGGAAGCGTCCATCCCCGACGTAGATACCGGCATGGTCCACCCGCTTGCCACGGGTCGAGAACAGCACCAGGTCACCGGGTTGCAGTGCATTGGTCGCGGCCTTGCGCGGCAGTTCGCTGAGGCCGGCGGTGGTTCTGGGCAGCGTGACCCCAGCCGTCTCGCGGAACACGTAGTTGATCAATCCGCTGCAGTCGAAGCCGGTTTCCGGGGAGCTGCCACCCCAGCGGTAGGGTGTACCGACCAGGCTGAAGGCGTGGAACAGGATCTCGTCATGGAAGGAGGGCTTGGTGGGCGCTTCGATTGCAACAGGGGGCGGCGGTGGAAGAGGCTGTGGCGCAGTGGCACAGCCAGCCAGAACGGCCAGCGCGGTCAGCAGCGGCAACAGGAACAGGCGCATACCACACCCTCGGATGGAAGATGCGATTACCTTGCCAAGACAATGGGTTGAGGTCAAGTTCTGAGATACCGCCTGAGCGCTGAAACGTAACTCAATGATTCACCGTGAAGGCCAGCATGACTGACAACTGACACAGTGGCCGACCGCTCTGCTCGACCAGCTGATTGAATGCCTGCTGCACCGTGGCCAGGTCCCGCTGACTGGTCGCCACCGCCCTGTCCAACACACCCATTGCCACCAGCGCTGCCAGGACATCCGCAGTGGTAACGAAGGTATCCTTGCCGATCATGCGCAAAAAGCGCGGTACCGAGAGCCCGCCCAGCTGGTTGCCCCGCCGGGCCAGCAGACGCCACAGGCCGACGATATCCTCAGTGGGCCAGTCGGCTATCAGCGCGCCCATGCTGCCGTACTCGCGACTCAGGTCCAGCACCATCTGCGCATTGCGCGGCACGCTGCGCATCTTGGAAAGATGCCGGATGAGCCGCTTGTCGCCCATGAGCCGTTCGATATGCTCGGCACTCATCAGCACCACCTTCTCGGGGTCGAAGCCGAAGAATACTTCCTCGAACGCCGGCCAGCGGGCATCCACCACGCTGTGCTTGAGTCCCGCCCGGAACACTCTCAGGGCAATCTGCGACAGGTAGCGGTCATCGGGCATGGCCCTGAGCTGCTCCGGATCACGGGGGATCGGCAGACGGGACTCGAGCGCCTGACGGGAGCCGAAGCGGTTAAGGCAATACTCTTCCAGCCACTGGTAGTTGCGCATGACCGCTCCTTGCCGGGGTCAGAGATTCATGATGTTGACGAAGCGCGGCGTGGCGCTGTCATCCACCCTGAGGCTGGCGAAGTCGAACAGCGCGGTATCGGCCAGCTGAGACGGCTGAACGTTGCGCAGGGCGCGGAAGATGTTCTCCACCCGGCCGGGGGTTTCCCGCTCCCAGCTGCGCAGCATCTCCTTGACCACCTGGCGCTGCAGGTTCTCCTGGGAGCCGCAGAGGTTGCAGGGAATGATGGGAAACTCCTTGAATGCCGAATAGGCTTCGATGTCCTTCTCGTTGCAGTAGGCCAACGGGCGTATCACCACGTTGCGACCGTCATCGGAGCGCAGCTTGGGCGGCATGGCCTTGAGGTTGCCACCATAGAACATGTTGAGGAAGAAGGTCTCGACGATGTCGTCCCGGTGGTGCCCCAGCGCCATCTTGGTGGCGCCGATCTCGTCGGCAAAGGTGTAGAGATTGCCACGACGCAGGCGCGAACACAGGGAACAGGTGGTCTTGCCCTCGGGCACCTTCTCCTTGACGATGGAATAGGTGTCGCGTTCGAGGATGTGGTACGCAATGCCCAGGCCATCAAGGTAAGCCGGAAGCACATGCTCCGGGAAGCCGGGCTGCTTCTGATCCATATTCACCGCTACGATCTCGAAGCGGATGGGCGCGACCTTCTGCAGATACAGCAGCATGTCCAGCATGGTGTAGCTGTCCTTGCCACCGGACAGGCAGACCATGACCTTGTCGCCGTCCTCGATCATGTTGTAATCGGTAACCGCTTCTGCCGTCAGACGACGCAGACGTTTCTGCAATTTGTTCTGGTTCACGCTAAGGCTGGACATGGTGGGGAACCCGGATGTACTCAAAACCGGGCATTCTACCGGGAATCGACCACCAGAAAAACAGCGGAGCATGCGGAGGGCGCCGGTCGGCACCCTCCGCGTTCAGGGATGTCAGCGCAGGTAGACAGGGCCGATACCCAGCCCCCAGAAGATGACCGCTGTGGCCATCATGCCGACAAGAACCACCAGTCCAACCGCCAGAATGGAGCTGGCGAACAGGAAGCCTTCCTCCTCCGGGATGCCCATGAAGATGGGGATGCCCTGGTACAGGAGGTAGGTGGTGTAGCAGATGGCGATGGTGCCTGCGATCATTGCCAGCCAGAGGTCCGGATAAAGGGCCGCCAATCCGGCGATGAACAGGGGAGTTGCGGTGTAGGCGGCGAAGATAACGCACTCGCTGATGGTCGGGTTGGCATCATAGGTACGCGACATCCAGTGGATGAAGGCGCCCATGACCGCCACGCCGGCCAGCATCGCCAACCAGGTGAGCGCCGTCATCTGCAGCGCACTGGCCTGGGTCAGCTTGACCGGTTCCAGGGTGCCTATGGTCCAGCCTACCTGGGTTGTGCCTATATAGGCAGATACCGCAGGAATAGCCGCCAGAACCAGTACGTGCACCAGGTAAATCGGCCCGAGAGTCATTTCACCGGCCTTGATGCTTCTCCACGCCTTGTCCGGATTGGTGAACAGCCCCACAACATTCTGGATCATGGTCTGACCTCCTGATTTATTCTTGTACCGGGCCTTTGGGGCGCCGGGCAGCAGATGCGACATCGTGTCGCACACCTGCCTTGACTATAGCCAAACTTGCGGAGAAACAAGTCGACCGCTTTAGAGAGTTTTGCGGTTAAGCACCTGCGGGTGATAGCGAAACTGCATTACGCCCTTTACCCTTCATTGCTGTCTTCGTTTCGCAGCAATTTCGTCACCGCTCCGTAACCGGCCGGGGTTATCAAGTAGGCGCCCATTTCAATTAACGGAAGCCCCTGATGAAAAGATGGATGATGAGTGCAACTGCCCTGGCGGTTGCGGCCGGCCTGAGCGGCTGTCTTGGTGGCAGTGGCGGCGGCAGCAACGACGGCGTTGCGGCACCCCCAGCTGCTGGACCACAGGATATCGAGCTGAGCCTGCTGGGCCGCTATTCCACCGGTGCCTATGAGGTCAGTGCGGCGGAGATTCCGGCCTTCGACCCGGTGAACCAGCGCATTTTCATGGTCAACGCCCGGTCCGGTGCGGTGGATGTGCTGGATGCCAGCAACCCTGCGACCCCGACCCTGCTTGGCTCCCTGGCCACCGAAATTTCCGCCGCAACCATCAACAGCGTGGCCTGGCGTGACGGCCTGCTGGCGGTGGCTGTGGAGGCCTCACCCAAGACCAGCCCCGGCAGCGTGGAGCTGTATGACGCCACTACCCTGACGCTGATCGACCGCGTGCAGGTAGGTGCCCTGCCGGACATGGTCACCTTCACTCCTGACGGCCGCTATGTCCTGGTCGCGAACGAAGGCGAGCCCAGCAATGACTATTCCGTCGACCCGGAAGGCTCCATCAGCGTGGTGGAAGTACTGGCCGATGGCAGCGGCTTCGGCACGGCTCGGGTTGCCGGCTTCGGTCATTTCGAAGCGCAGAAACAGCAGCTCATCGAGCGTGGCGTACGCATTTACGGCCCCGGGGACAACCGCGAGGTCTACGGCCCCGACAACCTGGCCAGCGTGGCCCGGGACGTGGAGCCCGAGTACATCACCGTCTCCCCCGACTCCAGCACTGCGTGGGTTTCCCTGCAGGAAAACAACGCACTGGCACGCCTGGACATCGCCAGCGCGACCATCACCGACATCCTGCCCCTGGGCTACAAGGATTACGGTCAGGCGGGCAACCAGATCGATGCCAGCGACGAAGATGGTCCTGCTGGAGCTCCGGCACTCAACTTCCAGAGCTGGCCGGGGGTCGTAGGCATGTACCACCCCGATGCCATCGCCAGTTACAGCGTCGAGGATCGCACCTATATCGTCTCGGCCAACGAGGGCGATGCCCGGGCCTGGGGCGAGGATGATGATGCCTACTGGGGCTCGGACGACTCCCTGCCAGGCGATCGCAGCAAGGGCTTTGTCGAGGAGATACGCCTGAAGCATCTGGTTCACCATAATGGCTTCAGCCGCCGTTACGCTGACGACATGCCGCCGCAGCTGGCTGAGCTGGCCAGGGGTGCCCTGCTCGATCCGGCCGTGTTCTCCTATTGCGGTGCCGGTCTGGATCCGAGCAGGCCTTCGGGGTCCTGCCGCGAGGACGAGGCCGATCCGGCGAGCGGTGCCGGTCTGGGCCGGCTGAACGTCAGCTGGGTGCAGGGCTACAAGACCCAGGCCGATGGCAGCCCGGTCTACCACGATGCGGCGGGCAATCCCGACCCGACAGCGGATGCCAGCAACGGCTATCTGATGTACCACACCCTGCATTCCTATGGGGCCCGTTCCTTCTCGATCTGGGATGAGGACGGTGAACTGGTGTGGGATTCCGGGGATTTCTTCGAGAAGTTTCTCGCCGGTCAGACCGATTACCAGTGCCTGTTGGGTGAGGATCGCAGCATTCCCTGCCTGGAGTACTTCAACTCGGGTCATAACGAAGCCAATGGTTTTGACAGCCGCAGCGACGCCAAGGGGCCCGAGCCGGAAGGGATCGCCCTGGGCCGTATCGGTGAGCAGGCCTTTGCCTTCATCGGGCTGGAGCGTATGGGCGGCATCATGGTGTTCGACATCACTGACCCCAACCAGCCGCTGTTCCAGGATTACCTGAACACCCGGAACAATTGGGTGGACGAGCCGGAGGAGCTGGCCGCTGCCGGGCGCCTGGATGAGGCTGGCGATCTGGGCCCCGAAGGCCTGGCCTTTGTCAGTGCTGAAGACTCCCCCACCGGCGAGCCCCTGCTGATTGTCGGTAACGAGGTCAGCGGCACCACTGCCATTTTCCAGATCCACCCAAGCGAGCGTAAGTAACAGCTCATCGGGCGACCTCCGGGTCGCCCGCTTCCTCATCCGGCTTCTGCTCGTCCACCACCATCTCCAGGGCTTCGGCCGACACCGTATTTGCCATGCTGACCTGACGCGCCGCAGCTGCGACGATGCGGTCACGGGTGTGATACCAGCTCCACAGGCTGTACAGGCCACAGACACTGAACATGGCCAGGAAATACAGGGGCAGCAGGGTTGCCGAGCCGGCCATCAGCCAACCGGCAATGGCCGGCCCGACTGCCGAACCCACGCCATGCAGCATCAGCATGCCGGCACTGCCGGACAGCACGTCTTCCTTGCGCAGGTGATCGATGAGGTGAGCCACCACCGTGGGATACACCGAAAAGGAGCCTGCACCGAAGAGAGCGGCGCCAATCAGCAACCCTGCCCTTACGCTGCCGAACATGGCCATCACCAGCCCACCCAGCGCCGCCAGACCAGCCACCACCATCAACGCCATGCGCCGGTCGATGCGATCGGAGACCATTGCCATCGGCCACTGGGACAGGGCCCCGGCTACCACTACCAGGGACATGAAGCTGGCGATCTCCCCGGTCTCCAACCCCATGCGCCCGGCAAAGAGCGCGCCCAGGCCCCAGAATCCACCCATGGCCAGGCCCGACAGAACCGCGCCGGCGCAGGCGACGGGTGCCGCCCGCCACAAGGCTGTGAGCCGCAGCCCGGGGGCGTCGGCTATCTCCGGCTGGGGCAAGCGCGTGGCCACCACCGGCATTATGGCCACGATGACGAAGAAGGCCGAGACGCCGAACATCAGGTTGGCCAGCGGATTGTTCACCTGCAGCAGCTGCTGTGACAGCGCCAGCGCGCCCAGGTTGACCGCCATGTAAACCGAGAACACCCGGGCACGGCGCTCTTTGGGCGCTCCGGAGTTGAGCCAGCTCTCGATGGACGCGGATACCCCCACCAACATGGTCCCGGCCACCAGCCGCAGGAGCAGCCAGAAGAGCATGTTGACGAACATCACATGGAGAATGATGCAGCCCGCCGCGGCTGAGGCGAAAAAGGCAAAGGCGCGGATATGCCCCATACGACGGATCAGCCGGGGGCACAGCCAGGTACCGAGCATGAACCCGGCAAAGTAGGCGGATCCGAACAGACCCAGAACCTGATCGGAAAAGCCTTCAGCGTCACCGCGCAGTGGCACCAGTGTATTGAGCAGTCCGGTGCCCATGAGCATGAGGGCAACGCCCGTCAACAGGGCACTGATGGTGGTCACTATGCGTAGCATGCAAGGCCTCTGGCAGAATGATTCAGAAGGTATGGCACCCCATCCAAGCTAAGACAGGATCGGCGATCCCGCCACCGCGCCGAGTAAAACCGCTACACTGGCCGCAAGCCCCTGAACCCGCACCGGAGGGAATGTGCATGCCCGAACGGCATCTGTTGATCGTCGCCCACGCCCCGTCTGAAAACACCCGTCTGCTGCGCGATGCCGCCGTACGTGGGGCCAGCGCGGACACCATCGAGAATGTGCAGGTGCGCTGTGTGGCACCGCTGGAAGCCACCCCGGAGGATGTGCTGCAGGCCGACGGCATCCTTCTCGGCACCACGGAAAACCTGGGCTACATGAGCGGGGCGCTGAAGGATTTCTTTGATCGCTGCTACTACCCGGTGCTGGAGAAGAAGCAGGGCCTGCCCTGCGCCCTCTATATCCGGGCCGGGCATGACGGGACAGGCACCCGCCGGGCGGTGGAGACCATAGTCACCGGCCTGCGCTGGACCTGGGTGCAGGATCCACTGGTACTGCGCGGCGAATGGCAGCCGGGGTTTGTCGGCAGCGTGGAAGAGCTCGCACTGTATATGGCCGCCGGTCTGGATGCCGGCATCTTCTGAGCGCTGGGCGCCTCAGGCCAGCAGCAGCGCGGCACCACCGGCCAGCAGGGCCAGCAGCAATATGGAGCTGGCCCATCGCGCCAGAGGCAGTCCGCCGACCACCAGCACCATGACCGCCTTGACCGCTGTATTGGTCAGCGCCGCCAGCAGTATGCCGCGCACCGCCACGGTCTCGTCCAGACCATCGCGCGCCTGCTGCGCCAGGGCAATGGTGACCGCGTCCACATCGGCAACGCCTGCCAGCACCGACAGCACATAGACCCCCTGGCTGCCGAACCAGTGCTCGGCACCGCTGGAGAGCATGAAGATCAGGGTCAGCAGCCCGGCCATGACCAGCGCCTGCTGCAGATCCAGCGGGTTGTGCATCGGCGGGGCGTGCCGCACCGGCTGCTCGCCGCGGTGGCGCCAGATGATCCAGCCCAGCGCCAGCAGGGGTATCAACGCCAGTGCCAGCACGCCCGGCAGCAGAGGCATGACCAAAGCACGGTTGACCACTGCCACCTCGATCAGCAGACGTACCGCCATGGTGCCACAGGCCAGGGCAATCCCGGCGCCAAGCAATGCACTGCGCCTGCTATCTACACGGGCCATCCGCGAGAAGGCCAGGGTCAATGCGGTACTGGAAGCCAGGCCGCCGAGCAACGCGGTCAGCACCAGACCGACCCGATCCCCCAGCAGCCGGACGGCGAAATAGCCGGCGAAGCTGATGCCGGCAATGAGAATGACCAGCCAGCCGATGACCTGGGGATTGATGCTGTCCCAGGGGCCCATGGACTGATTGGGCAGCAATGGCAGCACCACCAGCACTATCACCAGCAGCTGCAGGGACGCATTGAGCTCCAGCCGCGACAGATTGCGCAGCAGCGCGTGAAGACGTTCCTTGGAGCCGAGCAGCACGGCGGTGACCACGGCCGCCGTGGCCGCCTCCAGATACAGGCCGTGTACTGCCAGGGCCCCCAGCAGGAAGGCCAGCAGGGCTGCCACTTCGGTGGTCGCACCGAGATCGCCGGTTGCCCGGCTGGTGTGGATGTAGCCGGCGATAAGCAGAGCGGTAACGCCGGGCAAGGCCGCCGCCAGCACCCAGTGGCTGCTGAGCATACCCAGCTGGGCCACTACCCCGCCGGCCAGTCCCAGCAGACCAAAAGTGCGGATACCGGTCACCGTCTGGTCATCTATCTCTTCGGGGCGGGCACCGTCCAGATTCTGCGACTGCCAGCCCCTTTCGAAGCCGATGATCAGCCCGACCGCCAGAGCGATCAGCAGTCCTGTGAGCTCGATGTCATAACCCAGTCCATTCATCGCCTGTCCGTATCCTTTTCCCGTCCGGCCCTGCGGCCCGTATAATGCGCACCATGGAACTCATAATGCACCGACTCGAAGAGTGCTACCAGCTCGCCGAGCGCCATTTCAACCGCTCCTTTCCCCGCCCGCAGGTGACCCTGGACCTGCGCGGGCAGAAGGCCGGCGTGGCCTATCTGTATCGCAATCTGTTGCGCTTCAACGGGCAATTGTATCGGGAAAACGCCGAGGATTTCCTGCGGCAGACGGTGCCCCATGAGGTCGCCCACCTGTTGGCACATACTCTGTACGGCGAGCGTATCCGGCCCCACGGGAAGGAATGGAAGGGGCTGATGACCGGCCTGTTCGGGCTGCCGGCGCTGCGCTGTCATGACTATCAGGTACCCCGGAGGCGCAGTACCCGCTATCTGTACCGCTGCTCCTGCCCCGAGCACATGCCCTTCACTCCGCAGCGCCATGCTCTGGTGGCCCGGGGGCGACGCTATTCTTGCCTGCGCTGCGGGAGCATGCTGCGTTTTACCGGCCAGCAGCAGTCGGTCTAGTCGGCCGGGGCGACGACATCCGCCGCCCGGTGCAGATTGTTGATGTAGGGCTGCAGCGAGTAACCCAGCCGCTGTTGCAGACCGGCAGCCCAGTCATGCATCGCCGGGCGGTCCAGGTTCAGGGGTGGCTGACCGGCGGCGGGGATGAACAGCAGTATGTTGCCCTCCTCCACCTGTACCTGCAGATACTGGTCACCAAACAGCTCGTTGAGCAGGCTGGCACCATAGGGCAGCCCGCTTTCGCCCATCTGCCACTGGTTGATCACCAGCACGCCACCGGGGCGCAGGGCCTGCTGGCATTTGCGGAAGAAACCGGACTGCAGTTGCAGCCGCGACAGCCCGCCTTCCATGTACAGATCGACAAACAGCAGGTCGCAGCTGGCAGCGGCGGAGTCGATGTACCGCTCGGCACAACCGACTCTGACCTGCAGACGGGGATCCTCACTCAGGCCGAGCCATTCCCGCGCCAGGGTCACCACCTCGCGACGCAACTCCACGGCGGTCACCTGCTGCGGATCGAAATGCCGCAGCAGACTGTTGGCCAGGGCGCCGCCGCCCAGCCCGAGCAGGGTCATCTGCGCCGGCGCCGGGACCCAGAAGTTGGCCAGCTGCATGGCGCGGGTGTAGTCGTACTCGAGCCATGCCGGGTCCGGCATGAACACGCAGCTCTGCTCGGTCAGCGAGCCGAAATAGAGAAACCGGTAACCCTCACTGTTCTCGGTGATGCGCAGTGCGCCGTAGTCATCCCGCCGCTGTACCACCAGCGTTTCGCGTCCCGTCATCAAGAATCTGTATACCCTTGTCCACCACAGCCAGAACCAGGTCATGGATCACCCGCACCTGAATCGATGCCTGCCATTGTGGAGCAATTCGGCGCCCGCGTCATGGCTGCACGTCCGGGATCCGGCCGCTTCACTTGAGCCGGACGCGGATCAGCGCGCATAATGCCCAGCCTTCGCTGTTGCCATAGGCCTGCCCATGTTCCGCTGGTTCGAACGACGTCTGGACCCCTTTCCCACCGAGCCCCCTGCCCAGCCACCCCGCGGGTTGCTGGCGTTCTGCGTGCATTACACCCGGGGCGCCTGGCCATTCCTGGTCATCTCTGCCCTGCTGACCGCCTCGGTTGCCATCACCGAGGTCTGGCTGTTCAGTTTCCTCGGCAACATAGTCGACTGGCTGTCCCATCAGGACCGCAGCACCTTCGTGCAGAACGAGGGCTGGAAGCTGGCCGGGATGTTCCTGGTAGTCATGGCCCTGCTGCCGCTGCTGGTGCTGACCAGCTCCCTGTTCAACTTCCAGACACTGATGGGCAACTACCCGATGCGCATCCGCTGGCTGGTGCACCGTTATCTGCTGCGCCAGTCGATAAGCTTCTTCCAGGACGAGTTCGCCGGTCGCATCGCCACCAAGGTGATGCAGACGGCGCTGGCGGTCCGCGAGTGCGTGATCAAGCTGATCGACGTGCTCAACTATGTCGCCGTATATTTTGTGGGCACCGTGCTGGTGGTGGGGCTGGCCGACTGGCGCCTGATGCTGCCCCTGTTGGGCTGGGCGCTGGGCTATACGCTGATGATGCGCCACTTCATTCCCCGGCTGGGCAAGGTGGCCGAGGAGCAGGCGGATGCCCGCTCGGTGATGACCGGGGGTATTGTCGATGCCTACACCAATATCCAGACGGTCAAGCTCTTCTCCCATGCCCAGCGCGAGGCGCGGCATGCCCGTGAGGGCATGACCGAGTTCATGACCACGGTCTACCGTCAGATGCGCCTGGTGACCCTGGTGAACGTGTCGCTCTACCTGCTCAATGGGTTGCTGCTGGCCAGCGTGACCGGACTGGCCCTGTGGCTGTGGCTGCAGGCGAGTATCGGTGTGGGCGCGGTGGCCGTGGCCGTCGGTCTGGTGTTACGCCTGTGGAGCATGTCCCAGTGGATCATGTGGGAGATCTCGGCCCTGTTCGAGAACATCGGCACAGTCCAGGACGGGGTGCAGACCATTGCCCGACCGCAGACGGTAACCGATCATGAGGATGCGAAGGAGCTGGTGGTCAGCCGAGGCGAGATCCGCTTCGAGCAGGTCAGCTTCCACTACGGCAAGGGCAGCGGCGTGCTGGAGGATCTCAACCTGCATATCCGCCCCGGTGAGCGCATCGGTCTGGTCGGCCGCTCGGGCGCGGGCAAGTCCACCCTGGTCAATCTGCTGCTGCGTTTCCATGACGTGGAGCGGGGCCGGATCCTGATCGACGGGCAGAATATTGCCGAGGTCAGTCAGGACTCCCTGCGTCGTCATATCGGCATGGTGACTCAGGATACCTCCCTGCTGCACCGCTCGGTACGGGACAACATCCTCTACGGACGCCCGGATGCAACCGAGGAGATGATGCTGGAGGCGGCGCGCAGCGCCCACGCCGACGGTTTCATCCCGGAACTCAGCGATGCCCGCGGGCGCCGCGGCTATGAGGCCCATGTAGGCGAGCGCGGGGTCAAGCTGTCAGGCGGCCAGCGCCAGCGCATCGCCATTGCCCGGGTAATGCTCAAGGATGCCCCCATCCTGATTCTGGATGAGGCGACCTCGGCGCTGGACTCGGAGGTCGAGGCGGCCATTCAGGAAAACCTCAATCAACTGATGCGCGGCAAGACGGTGATCGCCATTGCCCACCGCCTGTCCACCATCGCCGAGATGGACAGGCTCATCGTCATGGACCAGGGCCGCATCGTCGAGGACGGCAGCCACGCCGAGCTGATCAGCCGTGGCGGCCTCTATGCCCAGCTGTGGGCGCGACAGTCCGGGGGCTTCCTCGGCGAGTAACAGCGCCCTGCCCTAGCTGCCCGCCAGCATCTGGCGCAACACGTAGTGCAGGATGCCGCCGGCCTTGAAGTAGTCCACTTCGTTGCGGGTATCGATACGGCAGAGCACCTTGAACTCCAGCGGCTCGCCGGTCTCGCGCCGCGCGGTCACCCGCAGCTGCTGACCGGGCCTGATATTGTCGTCGATGCCGCGGATATCCAGCACCTCATGACCGGTCAGCTGCAGGGTGGCGGCGTTCTGTCCGTCGATGAACTGCAGTGGCAGCACGCCCATGCCCACCAGGTTGGATCTGTGGATCCGCTCGAAGCTTTCGGCGATCACCGCCTTAACCCCCAGCAGCTTGGTTCCCTTGGCGGCCCAGTCGCGACTGGACCCGGTGCCGTACTCCTTGCCAGCCATCACCACCAGGGGCGTTCCCTCGGCCTGATAACGCATGGCCGCGTCGTAGATGGACATGCGTTCTTTGCTGGGCACATGGATGGTCAGCCCGCCCTCCTCCCCGCCCAGCATGCGGTTGCGGATTCGGATATTGGCGAAGGTACCGCGCATCATCACTTCGTGGTTACCGCGCCGTGACCCGTAGGAATTGAAGTCGTCAGGGCTGACGCCCAGGGACTGCAGATACTGACCAGCCGGAGAACTGGCCTTGATGTTGCCCGCCGGTGAAATATGATCGGTGGTGATGGAGTCACCGAATACCGCCAGCACCCTGGCGTTCTCGATGGGCTGCAGCGGCTGCAGGGGCTTGTCGATGTCGTCGAAATACGGGGGGTTCTGCACATAGGTCGACCGGCTGTCCCAGGCATAGGTGTCGCCATCGCTGGTGGCGATGGCCTGCCAGTGCTCGTCGCCGGTGAAAACGTCGGCGTAGCGGTTGCGGAACATGCTGTCCTCGACCAGGGCAACGGCGGCGGCGATCTCCGCATTGCTCGGCCAGATATCCCGGAGAAATACCGGCTTGTTGTCCCGGTCCAGACCCAGCGGCTCGCTCATCATGTCGATACGGATGTCCCCTGCCAGGGCATAGGCCACCACCAGCGGCGGCGAGGCCAGCCAGTTGGCCTTGACCTGCGGATGGATGCGGCCCTCGAAGTTGCGGTTGCCCGACAGCACCGCGGAGACCGCCAGATCATGCTCGGCAATGGCGCGACTGACCTCATCGGGCAACGGACCGGAGTTGCCGATACAGGTAGTACAACCATAGCCCACCAGGTTGAACCCCAGCTGATCCAGGTAGCTGGTCAGCCCGGCGCGCTCCAGATAGTCGGTGACCACCTTGGATCCCGGTGCCAGAGACGACTTGACCCAGGGACGCCGCTGCAGCCCCTTTTCGATGGCTTTGCGGGCCAGCAGTCCGGCAGCCATCATCACGCTGGGGTTGGAGGTATTGGTGCAGGAGGTGATGGCAGCAATGACCACCGAGCCATTGCGCAGCACATGGGACTGACCACCCAGGGTGACTCTGGCCTCGTTGACACTGCCTCCGACTGCGGTTCCGCCGCCCCCTTCGCTTTCCAGCCGGGCCACCTCTCCGGCGGGGCTCAGCTGCAATGCCAGCAGCTCCTCGAAAGCGGCAGGAACGCCAGCCAGGGGCACCCGGTCCTGGGGCCGGCGCGGGCCGGCGAGACTGGGTTCCACATCGCCCATGTCCAGGTGCAGGGTATCGGAGAACAGCGGCTCATGGCCGGGTTCACGCCACAGCCCCTGGGCCTTGCTGTACGCCTCGACCCGGGCCACCACCTCGGCCGACCGGCCGGTCAGGCGCAGATAGTCCAGTGTCACCTCATCCACCGGGAAGAAGCCGCAGGTGGCACCGTATTCCGGCGCCATGTTGGCAATGGTGGCCCGGTCAGCCAGCGGCAGATCGGCAAGGCCATCACCGTAGAACTCGACGAACTTGCCGACCACACCGCGCTGACGCAGCATCTGAGTCACCGTCAGCACCAGATCGGTGGCGGTCATCCCTTCGCGCAGCTTGCCGGTCAGCTTGAAGCCCACGACTTCGGGGATCAACATGGACACCGGCTGACCAAGCATGGCGGCCTCTGCCTCGATACCACCGACACCCCAGCCCAGCACCCCCAGTCCGTTGACCATGGTGGTATGGGAATCGGTGCCGACCAGGGTGTCCGGAAATGCCCACTGCTCGCCGTCGCTCTCAGCTGCCCAGACACTCTGGGCCAGATACTCGAGGTTGACCTGGTGGCAGATGCCGGTGCCAGGGGGCACGACGCGGAAGTTGTTGAAGGCATGCTGCCCCCAGCGCAGGAAGGCATAGCGCTCGCCATTGCGACGGATCTCCATTGCCACGTTGTCCCGGAAGGAAGCATCATCACCGAAGCGGTCCACCATCACCGAGTGGTCGATCACCAGGTCTACCGGGGACAGCGGATTGATACGCTGGGGGTCGCCGCCGGCGCGGACCATCGCATCCCGCATGGCAGCCAGGTCCACCACCGCCGGCACGCCAGTAAAGTCCTGCATCAGAACCCGCGCCGGCCGGAACTGGATCTCCCGGTCCGAGCGACGTTCGCGCAGCCAGTCCGCCATGGCCTGAATGTCATCGCGGGTGACTGTTTCCCCGTCCTCATGACGCAACAGATTCTCCAGAAGAACCTTGAGAGATACCGGCAGTTGCTGTATATCACCCAGGCTCTCGGCCGCGCGGGGCAAGGAATGGTAGCGGTAGACACTGCTGCCTACCTGCAGCTGGCTGACCGTCTGCAACGAATCGAGCGATGACATCAGTAACCTCCCAAGAAAACAGTCCAGAATGCGGGTAAAGCAAGATCACCCGCAGCCGATAGCTATCAGCATAGTTCAGGTACCACCCAAGTTCAGGTAAGCCATGCGCAAGAATCTGCCCGTTACACAAAAAGAAATACAACTTCGGGACGACCAGCGTCTCATCACCGCCACCGATCTGAAGGGGTAATTACCTATTGCAACGACACCTTTGCCGAGGTGTCGGGCTTCACCCGTGAGGAGCTGCTGGGCCAGGCGCATAACCTGATCCGCCATCCGGACGTCCCCCCGGCGGTATTTGCCCACCTCTGGAGCTATCTGAAACAGGGCCGCAGCTGGATGGGCATAGTGAAGAACCGCGCCAGGAATGGGGACCACTACTGGGTGAATGCCTAAGGCGACCCACAGCAGGGAACTGTCACACCAGTCCAGCGAGCAGCTGGAGCGTCAGCGGGCGGAAACCGACATGGTCGCCGCCGCCATCAACGAGATGGCCGCGGCCAGCCAGGAGGTAGCCGGCAACGTCGTCCGCACCGCCGAAGCGACCCAGATGGCCAACCAGCAGGCCGAACAGGGCAAGCAGGTCGCCAGTGCCGCAGAAGAGCAGAGCGCCGTTGCGGAGGAGATCAACCGCAGCATAAGCAACATCGCCCTGCTCTCCGACCAGACCGCCCCCCAGGCCCGGCAGAACGCCCGTCTCAGTGACGAGCTGGCCGGCACCGCCAACAGCCAGAGCGAACTGGTGGCACGCTTCAGAATCTGAGCCGAGGCACGTCGTCTGTCCGAGGCCGCACAAGATAAAATCTGTGCCGGCCAGCGGCCGGTGATAAAATGCCGACCTCGCATCCCACAACAGGACTCTACGCATGTGCGGAATCGTCGGTGCCATCGCTCAGCGCAATATCACCCCCATCCTGCTTGAAGGTCTTCGCCGCCTGGAGTATCGCGGTTACGACTCCGCCGGCGTCGCAGTGATGAGTGCCACCGAGCAGATCCACCGGGTGCGGGCCGCCGGCAAGGTGGCGGAGCTGGAGGAAGCCCTGAAGAACGCGCCGGCCACCGGCACTCTGGGCATTGCCCATACCCGCTGGGCAACCCATGGCAAACCGGCGGAACACAATGCCCACCCCCATGTCTCGGACAAGCTGGCGATAGTGCACAACGGCATCATCGAGAACCATGCAGTCCTGCGCAGCCGGCTCAGTGACATGGGTTATGTGTTCACCTCGGAAACCGATACCGAGGTGGTGGCGCACCTGATCGCCGCATATTACCGCCAGAGCGGATCACTCCTGGCTGCCTTCCGCGCTGCGTTGAAGGAGCTGCACGGCGCTTATGCACTGGCGCTGATCCACGAGGATGAACCCGAGACCCTGTACTGCGCGCGGATGGGCAGTCCGCTGGTTATCGGCGTGGGCAGCGAAGAACATTATCTGGCATCCGATCCGCTGGCCCTGCTGCAGGTCACCGACCGTTTCCGCTATCTGGAGGAAGGCGATCACGCCCAGCTGACCAGCAACGGCTGCAGCATCTGGGATGCCCGGGAGCAGATCGTCGAGCGTCCTGTCCAGCAGTACGAACATGCGGCCCTGAGTATGGACAAGGGCGAGTACCGCCACTACATGCTCAAGGAAATCTTCGAGCAACCGCAGGCCATTGCCGATACTCTGACCGGCACACTGGGAGACAACCATGTGCTGACTGCCATCCTCGGTCCTGATGCCGAATCGCGCCTGGCCGATGTCCGTCATATTCACATTGTCGCCTGCGGCACCAGCTTCCACGCCGGGCTGGTGGCCCGTTACTGGATCGAGTCTCAGGTCGGCCTGCCCTGCCAGGTGGAGGTGGCCAGCGAGTACCGCTACCGCACCGTGGTAGTGCCGGACAACACCCTGCTTATCACCATCTCCCAGTCCGGGGAAACCGCTGACACCCTGGCCGCGCTGCGTTTTGCCAGAAACCAGGGCTACCTCGCCACCCTGGCCATCTGCAACGTCGCCGGCAGCTCTCTGGTGCGCGAGGCCGACTGGCGCCTGCTGACCCATGCAGGACCGGAGATAGGCGTGGCCTCCACCAAGGCCTTCACCACCCAGCTGGTGGCGCTGCTGTGGCTGACCACAGCGCTGCTGCAGGTCAGGGGCAAGGCCCCGGAACAGGTTGCACGAAACGTGTCGGCCCTGCGCAACCTGCCGGGGGTGATCGGCGAGGCGCTGAAACTGGAACCCGCCATTACCCAGCTGGCCGAACGGTTCGCCAGCAAGCACCATGCCCTGTTCCTGGGCCGCGGGCCACATTACCCCATTGCCATGGAGGGAGCCCTCAAGCTCAAGGAAATATCCTATATCCATGCCGAAGCCTACGCTGCGGGCGAGCTCAAGCATGGCCCGCTGGCGCTGGTGGATGAGGATATGCCGGTGGTCAGTGTGGCGCCCAGCGACAGCCTGCTGGAGAAACTGAAATCCAATCTGGAGGAAGTGCGCGCGCGGGGCGGCCAACTGATCACCTTCGCCTGCGAGAGCATCGAACAGGACGGCGATCAGCAGGACACCATTGCCCTGCCCCAGGTGGACGAGGTGATCTCGCCCGTTCTCTACACCATTCCCCTGCAGCTGCTCAGTTACCATGTGGCGCTGGTCAAGGGAACCGACGTGGACAAGCCGCGCAATCTGGCCAAGTCGGTAACCGTGGAGTAGACCGGTGAAGCTCCCGCACCGGTGGCCTTCAGGCGGGAGCAAGTGCCGCGTTAACGGCCGAGCTCTGCCCGCCCCCGGTCCAGATAAGCCTGCATCTCTTCCTCAGGCACCATGCTGCCACCGGTGGCCCAGACCAGATGGGTTGCTCCGGCCAGCCGCTCAGGCGTCAGCTGCAGGCGCTGGTGGTAGCCCGGCTGGCCGTTGAGTACTCTGACAATGCCGGGCATGCCGGCCAGTGCCGAGGGTTCCAGGCGCAGCCCTTCCTGCTGCTCCAGCAGGGCAAGCAGCGCATAGAGCTCCTCGTCAGTGACTGTGTAGTAGCCGTCGATCAGCCGCTGCATGGCCTTGCCGACGAAACCCGATGGGCGTCCTACCGCCAGGCCATCGGCGGCGGTGATGTTGTCGATGCCGAAATCCTGCACTGATATCCGGTCATGCAGGCCGGTGTAGACACCCAGCAGCATGCAGGGTGAATGCACGGGTTCGGCAAAAATGCAACGCACTGCATCGCCGAACACCAGCTTAAGGCCGAAGGCCACACCACCGAGACCGCCACCCACACCGCAGGGCAGATAGACGAACAGCGGGTGCTCGGCATCGACGGGAACAGCGGCAGCGGCCAGCTGAGGGCGCAATCGCTCGGCGGCGACGGCGTAACCCAGGAACAGGCTGGTGGAGTTCTCATCATCGATGAAGTGGCAATCCGGGTCCTGTTCGGCCTGCCGCCTGCCCTCCTCCACCGCGACACTGTAATCCGATGCATGCTCGACCACGGTCACCCCGTGGGAGCGCAATCTGTCTTTCTTCCACTGGCGGGCATCGGCGGACATGTGCACCGTCACCTGAAAGCCGAGGGTGGCGCTCATGATGCCGATCGACATGCCCAGATTGCCGGTGGAACCTACAGCGATCCGGTAGCGACCGAAGAAGGCTCTGGCCTCATCGCTGTCGAGCCTGGCATAGTCATCTTCCAGACTCAGCCAGCCCGCCTCCAGCGCCAGCTTCTCCGCATGCTGGAGGACCTCATGAATGCCACCACGGGCCTTGATCGAACCGGATATCGGCAGATGACTATCGAGTTTGACCCAGAGCTTTCCAGGCAAATCCACAGAGTAGCGCTCGCTGAGTGCCTGCTGCATGCGCGGGATAGCACGCACCGGCGACTCGATGATGCCGGCGCTGTCACTGGTCTGCGGAAATACGCGGGCAATATAGGGAGCAAAGCGCGCCAGGCGGTCGCTGACCTCGCGCACGTCCTCAAGGGTGAGCCCGACGTCCTGGAGCCCCTGCGTTACGGGTGCAATTGCCGGGTTGAACCAGGCCACTTCCCGCAGCGCTACCAGCTCCTGAATCAGCGGATGATCCTGTATCCACTGCGCTGTTGATATGTCTGCGACCATGGGCGACTCCTATTGCTGTATGCGAAAGGTGAGCATAGTAGCCCGAATGTGCGGGAGGGGCGATGAACCAAAAAAAGGGGCATCCGAAGATGCCCCTTAAACCCAAACGGAAGAGTTCCGACCTGTCAGCGTACCCCAGCAGCCCGCAGTGCGGCCGGAGTGAACTGGTTGTAAGTCGGAGGAGTGGTAACGAACTGCGGTGCAGAAGCCTCCTCGGTGTACATGCCCAGAGCGATGTAGCGGCCTGCCAGCAGGTCGTACAGGGTCTCCAGCGCGTAACCCGGGATCTTCTGCTTGTAGTTGAAGGACAGATGGCCTTCGCCCACACGCCACAGGGTGCCACGGCCGTCGTAGTGGTCGGCCAGGGCGATCATCCAGGAGTCCTCGTCCACGAAGAAATTACGCTGGGCGTAGATGTGGCGCTGACCCTGCTTGACGTTGCCCTGCACTTCCCAGGCACGGTGCAGCTCGAAGCGGGTGTGTTCCGGGTTGACGTGACCGGCCTTCAGCACATCGGCGTACTTCAGGCCCGGCTCGGTCAGCTTGCCCGAGTTGTAGGGCAGGAAAACTTCCTTCTTGCCGATCAGTTTCCAGTCGTAACGGTCCGGAGCACCGTTGTACATGGAGAAGTTGTCGGAGGTACGCATACCGTCGGAGGCGGTACCCGGACCGTCATAGGCGACCTGCGGAGCACGGCGTACACGACGCTGACCGGCGTTGTATACCCAGGCCATGCGCGGTTCCTTCAACTGGTCGAGGGAATCGTGTACCAGCAGCACGTTACCCGCCAGACGGGCCGGGGCGTTCACCCGCTGTTTGAAGAACAGCAGGGTGTTGGGCATGCTGGCCGGATCGATGTCGGGCATCAGGTTCGGATAACCGACTTCCTCTTCCATCTTGATCAGAGTGAAGGAACCGTTGGTCTGCGGCATGGCCTGCATGTACCAGCGATGCACGTTCAGACGATAGCGGGTCATGTGGTTCCAGATCACCTCGGCCCCGCTCTTCGGAATCGGGAAGATGAAGGAGGAACCCGGCTCGACGTTCTCCACGCCGTCGCCACCGTTGACCAGTCGGGCCTGGCCAGCGGTGCGCTTGACCTGGTCATAGACCGATTGCGGGAAGCCAACTGTCCGGCGGCTCTGGTACACCGGCATGCGGAAGGTTTCCGGGTAGCGCTCGAACAGGGCGATCTGACCGGGGGTCAGGTTGTCGCGATACTGCTGGTAGTTCTGGGCAGTAATCACGAACTCCGGCTGATCGTTCTTGAACGGGTTTTCCAGGAAGTTGTTGGCCAGGCTCTGACCGGCATCGGTCGGCAGACCGCCGGTCCACTCGGGGATGGTACCCGCGGCGTTACCGGCCTTCTCCGCGCCGATCGGAGTCAGGGTGGTCCCCAACTGATTGATCTCGGACTGGGACAGGCTCTGCGCCGCAACGGCACTGGCCAGCAGGCTCAGCGCCAGACCGCAGGCACCTACAAAGACTTTCTGCATCTGCATATTGTTATTCTCCAAAACCTGATTAGAAGCTTACGCCGAAGCTGACAGCGGCGAAGTCGCGATCAACCAGGGTGTTGTACTTGCCATCAAAGAAGTTCGTGTAACTGATGCTGGCGTTGTACTTGTTGGCGTAATCGGCGTTCAGACCCACGCTGATCGACTTGGCATTTTCGTTGAAGTTGGGGCTGTAACCCTCAACGTCATGGGACCAGGCGATGTTCGGGCTCAGGTTGATACCGGCAATCACGTTGCTGTAATCCAGGGACGCACGCATACGGTAGCCCCAGGAGAAGTCGGTGAAGTAACCGTCGTTCTCACACCAGCTGTCTGCCTTGGGTGTGGTGCCCTGGGACGAGCAGGTGCCATCCGCATAGGGGCTCTGACCGAACAGCGAGTCACGACCGAACTTGGTAGTGCCATTGCCGGTACCCAGGCCGCTGATGTAATTGAAGCCCACCTCACCGATCAGGGACAGACGGCTGGCGCCCAGGATGCGGTCGATGAAGTGCACGGCGCTTACCGAGCCCTGCCAGAACTCCTTGCGCTCGTAACCCTGAATGTAGTCGCCAGCCTGGATCTCGCCCGGCCCATAGCGGTGAGTGTTATCCGGAACGCCGGCTGCCACCAGCAGCGCCGCACGACTCATGTCGCCGGAGTTGATCTGCAGCGGCATGTTCGGACGGTAGCTCAGCTCGCCCGCCACCGAGGTACCCCCGATGTTGGTACCGAAGCTGACGCCGTACAGACGGATGTCCTCAGGATGCTCGAAGAAATAGCCGGCTCCACCGAAGGTCACACCGTCATAGCCGGGCGTAAGGGGGCCACCCACCGCACCCAGGCCTGCCTCGTTTGAGTAAAGCGGGTTGCGACTGTGGTAGTTCATGGCATAGAAGCCGAACTCGGTATTGTTCAGCGCCGGAGCAAACCAGCGGAAGGCCACGCCGAACTGACCGCTGTCACTGGCTTCCTTGTCCTTGCGTACGCGGGCGATATATGTGCCCAGGGGCTGTTCGCCGTGGGGCAGATCCACGCCGGCAAAGACCAGACGATCATTACAGTTGCGGCCTACCACATCGGAAGTGGAGAAGAAGGTGCCGCAGTTATCAGCAATGGTGCCGCGCCATTTCAGCTGGTAAAAAGCTTCCACGGTGAGGTTTTCGGTGAGGCCCTGAGAGAGATACAGCATCTCGACAGGCAGAAGACCTTCCTTCAGCTCGGCGCCCGGACGGCGGAAAGCGGAGGCATCGATCGGGTTGATGGAGTTGATGCCGTTCTGGATGAAGACACCCTCACCCCAGCTGACCACCTGGCGACCCAGACGGACGTTACCCGGGTTCTGACCGATGAAGTAGTTGTGGTAGACGAAGGCGTCAAGCAGCTGGACACCGGCCCCTTTCTGGAGCGGATGACGTCCCGAGTCGTCGATATCGTAGAAACGCTGACTTCCGTCCTTGGTCTCGAAGTCATACCAGTAGTTGCCACGCAGGAAGGCACCGGAGTTACCGTAGCGCAGTTCAAGGTCATGGGAACCCTTGAAGATCTTGGAGAAGAAATCGCCTTTCTCGTAGTTCAGACGACCATCATCCGATGTCCGGGCTGTTGCCTGCCCCCCCTGATTCACCCCGTCAATCGCTGTATCCACATGGATGAAGCGCTTGTCCGGGTTCGCCATAGACATGCTGGCCCCGATGGACATCTGGGAATCGAGCTGCCCTTCGATTGCACCGATATTGAAGTTTACTGCGTGTGCCGTGCCACTGAAGCTGGCCAGCCCGACTGCGAGAGGCAGTGCGGCCAGCGCCCAAGCATGCTTTGTTTTTGTCATTGTGCTGCTCCATTAGGTTGGATCCAAACCCCCGGCTGTCTTGGGAGCCAGACGGTCGCAATTAGTGTGTCATGGAGCATTTGCCCGGTTTGTCTTCATCGGACCGATCACTTGGCCGGGCCGGACATTCAGGGATTGAATGTGATGGATTTATCGCCGCTATATTCCTGCAATTGTCTGTTGTGAATTTTTGCATAATGGCCGGCATTCATCTATCTTGGCCTGAACAGAAAACTGCCGTTACAAAAATAATAAATAAGGACGACTGGCATGCCCGCTACCCATCCTCCACTGCCGTGTCACCGCCTGAAGGAAAGAGCCCTATGGGCCAAAGGCATCATCGAAGCCCTGCGTGGTTATGGCAGGAATCTGGTTGAACAGCTGCCCGAAGATCTGCGCAGCTATGCAAGCCCGAGCGATTTCAGCCTGGGCCATATCAGCCAGACCGACATGAACCGACTCTGGTATTGCGCGGTCACGCTCAGCGGTGACGAATGCTTCGGTCTGCGCATGGGCGGCAACTTCTCCACTCCCACCATGCAATTGCTCAACCTGGCTGCCCATTCCAGCCCGACCGCCGGGGATGCCATCCACCGAGTCATGCGTTTCATCCAGGTATTCAGCACCCAGATACAGCTGTACTCGGTGGAGGACGAGCATTACCTTACCGCCTACTTCGAGCCCAAGGGAGCCGCCCACCCGCTGCAGATCGAGGCGCTGGTGGCACGTTGCGTCGCATCCTGGCGGGAGCTGGGCAGCGACACCCTGCCCCTGATTACCGAGGTCCGTCTGAACCGGGAAAACGACGCCCGCCTGCAGTGCGAAGACATCCTGGGTACCCGGGTGCGCCTGGGCAGCAAGCGGGTATCCATACGCATGAGTCGCCTGGCCCTGCAGTCGCGCCTGCCGGACAGCGATGCCTTTCTGCTCAAGCGACTGGACGCCTCCCTCGAGGACATGCTTGAGGATCTGCCCAATGTGGACTTTGCCGAACAGGTCAAGCAACGCATTCGCGTGCTGCTGTCGGAGAAGGACATTTCCGAAGAACTGGTCGCCCAGCCGTTCAACGTCAGTCCGCGTCACCTGCGACGCAAGCTGAGCGAAGCCTGTACCACCTACGAGAAGCTGCTGGACGAGGTGCGCATGGAGCTGGCAATCAAGCTGATTCAGGAGAACCGCCTGAATCTCGGGCGCATCGCTTTCGAACTCGGCTTTCTCGATCCGAGCAGCTTCACCCGCGCCTTTCGCCGCTGGACCAACATGAGTCCGACGGCGTTTCGCGAGCACTCATTGCGGCTGCAGGACCCGGTTTCCGGTTGACACCGGGCGTGTCCCTCAGAGGAAACGTTGCACCGCGAACGGCGCCATGTCGATGGCCGGCGTCTCCCCATCCATCATCTGCGCCAGCAGCTCGCCGGTAGCCGGTCCCAGGGTAAAGCCCTGGTGACCATGTCCGAATGCCAGCCACAGGCCCTTCTGGGGCGCCGGCCCGATCACGGGCTTCATGTCCGGCAGGCAGGGACGCGCGCCTTTCCATGGGCTGGGGTCCAGTCGCTCGCCCAGTGCCGGGAAGAGTGCCCGCGCCGCCTTCTCCGCCGCGGCCAGCTGCCCGTATTTCGGCGGCGCATCCAGGTCCGCCAGCTCGGCGCCGGTGGTCAGGCGGATGCCGGCACGCATGGGCTCCATCATGAACCCCCGTTCCGCATCCATCAGCCAGTGATTCAGTTCGGCGCCTTCACCCGTGCTGTAGTGCATGTGGTAACCGCGCTTGACGAACAGGGGCACGCGGATGCCCACACGGGCCAGCAGCCGACTGGACCACGGCCCCATGGCCACGACCACCTGATCTGCCTGCAGCTCGCCTTCTGAGGTCAGGATTCGCCAGCGGCCGCCCTCCTCCAGGACATCCTCGACGCTGGCTTGCATCAACTCTCCCCCCTGCTCGACGAAGTTCCGGGCATAGGCCTGCACCAGCGCACCCGGATCGCTGACCACCCAGGGCTGAGTCCAGTGGATGGCGCCGATCAGGTCCTTTGCCAACCATGGCTCGCGGGCACGCAACCGTGGTGCGTCGAGCACGTCGAACTCGATACCGAAACGGCCTCGGTCCTCATGGGCCTCGGCAACGCGCTCTTCCAGCGCCTTTCGCGTCCGGTACAGCTCCAGCCAGCCGCCCTTGCGTACCAGATCCCAGGCACCGGCGGCCTCGATCATGGGACCATGGGCGTGCTGGCAGCGCTGGATCAGCGATGCCCATTCCCGCACGATACGCTGGTAGCGCTGGCCACCGGAATTGAGCCAGTACTGGAACAGCGGAACCGCGGCATTCAGCATGCCCGTCGGCCGGTAGCGGATATCCACCTGGCGATTGGGCAGAACCCGCAGCAGAGTGCCTATGTCCCGGGGAAACCCGTAAGGGCGAACAGCCTCGCGCTGGATGACCCCGGCATTGCCGAAGGAGGTTTCCCGTCCCGGTTCGCGACGGTCCACCAGCGTGACCCTGTGCCCTCTGCGGATCAGGTGCCAGGCAACGGACACGCCGACCATACCAGCACCCAGAACGACTATATTGCGCGACATCGATTTTCCCCGTGCAGTCCAACGAAACAGATCTTCTTCCGTGTTTGAGGTGCGTCCCTGAGCCGGCCGGTTGACCAGAAAAAACACGCGCAGTATAGAGGGCGAGACATTCGCGTAACAGGCCGTTCGGACTGATCCGGGCAAATTCGATGGACCGCCACGGCGTGTAAAGCGACGCGCTTTCCGGTAGCATGGCAGCATCGAAACATTCTGGAATCATCCCCCCATGACCGATCGCATCACCCTGCTCCGGCCGGACGACTGGCATATCCACCTGCGCGATGGAGCAGTCCTGCAGCACACCGTGCCCGATGCCGCCCGTCACTTCGGCCGTGCCATCATCATGCCCAATCTGGTCCCGCCGGTGCGCAATGGCGAACAGGCCGGGGAGTATCGGGAGCGGATCCTGGCGGCTCGCCCGGCGGGCAGACCCTTCGAACCGCTGATGGTGCTCTATCTGACCGACCAGACCACCCCGGAGCTGATCCGTCAGGCCCACGGACAGGGGCAGGCCATTGCCGCCAAACTGTACCCGGCCGGCGCCACCACCAACTCCGATTCCGGAGTGACCGCGCTGGAGAAGATCTGGCCGGCGCTGGAGGCCATGGCCGAGGTGGGCATGCCCCTGCTGGTGCATGGTGAGGTGACCCACGCCGAGGTGGATATCTTCGATCGGGAGAAGGCGTTCATCGACCAGCAGCTGGTGGCTCTGACCGAACGCTTCCCCACGCTCAAGGTGGTGTTCGAGCACATCACTACCGCTGATGCCGTGGACTTCGTGCGCAGCGCGCCCGGCAATATCGCCGCGACCATTACTGCCCACCATCTGCTGTACAACCGCAACCACATGCTGGTGGGTGGCATTCGTCCGCATTTCTATTGCCTGCCCATTCTCAAGCGTCAGCGTCACCAGCGGGCGCTGGGCGATGCGGTGGTTTCCGGCTCGAACAAGTTCTTCCTCGGTACCGATTCCGCGCCCCACGCCCGCCATGCCAAGGAAGCCGCCTGCGGCTGTGCCGGCTGCTATAGTGCCCATGCAGCCATTGAGCTGTACGCCGAAGCCTTCGAACAGCTGGGCGTGCTCGACAAGCTGGAGGCCTTTGCCAGCATGCATGGTCCGGATTTCTACGGTCTGCCGCGCAACACCGACACCATCACTCTGGTGCGCGAGCCCTGGACGGTTCCGGAGACGCTGCAGTTCGGAGACCAGCAACTGGTACCCCTGCGGGCCGGTGAAAGCATTCAATGGCGGGTCCTGTGACCCTTTCGATTTAAGGACGCTGTGTGAGCGAGTTCGACTACGACAACGATGCAATTGAAGGGGCGGGTGCCGGTGGTGGCCACAGGTCGCCGATGGCCTATCGCTTCCGGGGCTTCTTGCCCGTGGTGGTGGATGTGGAAACCGGCGGGTTCAACGCCGCCACCGATGCCCTGCTGGAAATTGCCGCCACGCCGATCCTGATGGATGACGACGGGCAGGTCTACCCGGATCAGACCTCCTTCTTCCGCGTCGAGCCCTTCGAGGGAGCCAATATCGAGCCGGCGGCGCTGGAGTTCACCGGCATCAAGCTCGATCATCCCCTGCGCATGGCGGTGAGTGAATCCCATGCCCTGACCGAGATCTTCAAGCATGTACGCAAGGCGGTGAAGTCGGCCGGCTGCAAGCGTGCGGTACTGGTGGGACACAACGCCTTCTTCGACCTGGGTTTCCTGAACGCGGCGGTGGAGCGCAACGACATCAAGCGCAACCCCTTCCACCCTTTCTCCTGTTTCGACACGGCCACCCTGGGTGGCCTGGCCTACGGCCAGACGGTACTGGCCAAGGCCTGTGCCGCAGCAGATATCGAGTTCGACGGGCGCGAGGCCCATTCGGCACGTTATGACACCGAAAAGACCGCCGAACTCTTCTGCACCATAGTCAACCGCTGGCGGGAAATGGGCGGCTGGCCGCCGGTCTGAGCCGCTCCGGGCATTCAGGGGCGCGCTGGGCTACACTTGGGCTGGATGGACCGCAGCGGTGCTGCGGTCAGAACAAGAACAAGGAGCTACCGCATGCGATTGAAAGCACTTACCTACCTTTTCTCCGCCGCTCTGTGTTACGCCGCTACCGCCTCGACACCCGCCGTTGCCCAGCAGGGCTTCATCACCATAGGCACCGGTGGCCAGACCGGGGTCTACTACGTGGTGGGCCAGTCCATCTGTCGCCTGGTCAACCGGGGCACCGACAGCCATGGCCTGCGCTGCAACGCCCCCTCCAGCGGCGGCTCGGTGGCCAACGTGAACGCGATCCGCGGCGGCGAGATGGATATGGGCGTGGTGCAGTCGGATATCCAGTACAAGGCCTACGAGGGACTGGAGAACTTTGCTGAGGCCGGTGCCTTCACCGACATGCGGGCCATGTTCGCCCTGCACGGCGAGCCCCTGACCATAGTCGCCCGCCGCGATGCCAATATCGCCCACCTCAAGGACCTCAAGGGCAAGCGCTTCAACATCGGCAACCCCGGCTCGGGCCAGCGCGACACCATGGATGTGGTGATGAACGCACTGGGCTGGACCATCAAGGACTTTGCCCTGGCCTCGCAACTGTCAGCCGCCGAGCAGGCTGCAGCTCTGGGCGACAACAACGTTGACGCCCTGGTTTACGTCGCCGGCCATCCGAACGGCTCGATCCAGGAAGCCACCACCACCGTTGATTCGGTGATAGTGGCGGTCAATGGCGAGGAAATCGACGGTATCATTGCCGAGCATCCCTATTATGCCAAGGCCATCATCCCCGGCGGCATGTACCGGGGTAACGACAGCGATGTGGAAACCTTCGGTGTACGCGCCACCATGGTGACCTCGGCCAAGGTGTCCGAGGAAGCGGTGTACCAGACGGTCAAGGCAGTGTTCGACAACTTTGATCGCTTCAAGCGTCTGCACCCTGCCTTTGCCGAACTCAAGGAAGAGGAAATGATCAAGGAAGGCCTGTCCATTCCTCTGCACGATGGCGCTGTGCGCTACTACCGGGAACGCGGCTGGATGTAATGCAGCCGGTACCGGGCCGCGCAGTGAGCGGTCCGGTGTTCTCTGGGTGATGAACGGGAATACTTGATGAAGAGATCGGGCACGGACGTCAGGCTGGCCGAGCAGCTTGAGGAATTGGCGAGTACGGATATCGGCGGACGCCGTCCCCATGGACTCACTGGAAAACTGCTGCTCGGGATCGCCGGCGGCTGGTCACTGTTTCAGCTCTGGATAGCTTCTCCACTACCCTATATCGCGGGTTTCGGCGTATTCAACAGCACCGAGGCGCGCTCCATCCACCTCGCCCTGGCCGTCTTTCTCGCGTTCATGGCGTTTCCGGCATTGCGCCGCTCGCCACGGGATAGGGTGCCGCCGCTGGACTGGCTGCTGGCGCTGCTGGCCGCCTTCTGCGCCGGCTATATCTATCTGTTCTACGACCAGCTGGCCACGCGTCCCGGCAGTCCCACGCCTGTGGATGTGGCGGTAGCCCTGGCCGGGCTGGCGCTGTTGCTGGAAGCCACACGCCGAGCACTGGGCCCGCCGCTGATGATAGTGGCGCTGGTGTTCATGCTCTACTCCCTGGCAGGCCCTTATATGCCCGGCATGCTGGCGCACCGGGGAGTGAGCTGGGTGTCTCTGGCCAATCACCAGTGGCTCAGCACCCAGGGGGTATTCGGCATTGCCCTGGGGGTCTCGACCAGCTTCGTTTTCCTGTTCGTACTGTTCGGCTCGCTGCTGGAGAAGGCCGGCGCGGGCAACTATTTCATCAAGCTCGCGTTCTCGGTGCTGGGGCATTATCGTGGCGGTCCGGCCAAGGCCGCCGTCGTCGGCTCGGGGATGACGGGGCTTATTTCCGGCTCCTCCATCGCCAACACCGTGACCACCGGGACCTTCACCATACCCATGATGAAGCGCGTGGGTTTCAGCAAGGAGCAGGCGGGCGCCGTTGAAGTGGCCGCCTCGGTCGATGGTCAGCTGATGCCGCCGGTGATGGGCGCCGCAGCCTTCCTGATGGTGGAGTATGTCGGCATTCCCTACACCGACGTCATCCGTCACGGCTTCCTGCCGGCGATGATTTCCTATATCTCGCTGTTCTACATTGTCCATCTCACGGCGGTGAAGGCCGGCATGCAGGGCTTGCAGAGCGCCAACCCGGATCGGCCACTGCTGCGCAAGCTGCTCGGCTTTCTCACCGGCCTGCTGCTGATCATGGGCCTGTCGATGGCGGTCTACCACGGCCTGGGCTGGCTCAAGCCCTTGCTCGGTAGCGCTGCCGGATGGGTCATCGCCGCCGGCCTCGGTGTGATCTACGTTGCGCTGCTGGGTGTAGCTTCCCGCTACCCGGACCTGGAGATGGATGACCCTGAAGCTCCGACCATGGTCATGCCGCAGACCCGCCCTACCCTGATGACCGGCCTGCATTACATTCTGCCGGTGGTGGTACTGGTCTGGTGCCTGATGGTCGAGCGTCTGTCACCCGGCCTGTCGGCCTTCTGGGCCACCCTGTTCATGATGGTCATCATAGTCACCCAGAAACCGCTGCTGGCCGTGTTCCGCAGCCAGAACCATGTAGTTGCGAGCCTCGGACGCGGATTCGCAGATCTGGGCGACGGCCTGGTGACGGGGGCACGCAACATGACGGGAATCGGGGTAGCCACGGCCGCCGCCGGCATCATCGTCGGTGCGGTATCCCAGACCGGTGTGGGTCTGGTGTTTGCCGATCTGATCGAGATGCTGTCGCTGGGCAACCTGATGTTGATGCTGATCTGGACCGCAGTGCTGTGCGTGATCCTCGGCATGGGTCTGCCTACCACCGCCAATTACATAGTCGTATCCACCCTGCTGGCACCGGTTCTGGTCGCCCTGGGCCAGCAGAACGGACTCATAGTGCCGCTGATAGCCATCCATCTGTTCGTGTTCTATTTCGGGCTCATGGCCGATGCCACGCCCCCGGTGGGACTGGCGGCCTTCGCGGCTGCCGCGATATCCCGTGGCGACCCGATACGCACCGGGGTTCAGGCGTTCTATTTCGGTATTCGCACCGCCGTCCTGCCATTCCTGTTCATCTTCAACACCGATCTGCTGCTGATCGATGTCTCCCTGTGGCACGGGGTAGTCATCTTTCTGATTGCCACGGTTGCCATGCTGATTTTCGCCTCGGCCACCCAGGGCTGGCTGATCGTACGCAGCCGCTGGTATGAGAACCTGATACTGGTGCTGGTCGCCTTCATCCTGTTCCGCCCCGGCTTCTGGATGGATCTGTTCTTCGATCCCTATCGCACCGTACCGCCGGCGGAGCTGGCACAGGCCCTCGAGCAGTCGGCAGAGAGCGACAATCCACTGCGCCTGCAGATAGCCGGCGAAGACGGTGTCGGCAACCCCCGGACCTTCTATGTTCTGGTCGCAGTACCCAGCGGCGCCAGCGGCGAGGAGCGGCTGGAGAACCTGGGGCTGAGCCTGATGCAGGAGGGGGAGCGTACCCTGATCGACATGGTGAGTTATGGCAGCCAGGCCGCCGAACTGGGACTGGACTTTGATCAGGAGATCCTGACGGTAGAGGCGCCGGTGGACCGACGCCGCAAGGAATGGATGTGGTTGCCCGGCGGGCTGCTGCTGGCGCTGGTGGTCGGCCTGCAGTGGCGCCGTTACCGACGCGGGGAACCGCTGACCGGGCGCCGTACACCGCCCGGGTCGGCCAGCTCCCCGTAGGCCATCGGAAACTCAGCTGCGCCGCTTCGGCGGCGCCAGTCCATCTCCACCGTCCAGCACTACCTGCCCTTTGGGAATCGCCGGCTTGCGCCTGGCCGCAGGTTTGGCAGTCTTGGGGCGCTTCACCTTCTTCTTGTCGTCTTTCTTCTTCTTGGCACCGACCGGCTTGCCCGAGGCCTTCACCTTCTTCGGTCCCTTGAAGCTGCCCGCAAGCTCCTTGATCTCGCGGCGCTCGAACTGCCGACGCAGATAACGTTCGATACTGGACATCAGACTCCACTCGTGGGGAGCCACCAGGGACACCGCCAGCCCCTCTGCACCGGCCCGGCCGGTCCGGCCCACGCGGTGCAGATAGTCATCACCGCTGCGCGGCATGTCGAAGTTGATCACCAGATCCAGTTCGCTGATATCCAGACCGCGGGCGGCCACA
Organism: Halopseudomonas sp. Lyrl_26; assembly: GCF_051948695.1. Lineage (NCBI taxonomy): Bacteria > Pseudomonadati > Pseudomonadota > Gammaproteobacteria > Pseudomonadales > Pseudomonadaceae > Halopseudomonas > Halopseudomonas sp. Lyrl_26. The sequence goes on along the minus strand of NZ_JAYJLH010000005.1, from coordinate 184,932 downwards.
TCGGTCGCAACCAGCACACCCTTGCCACCCTGCTTGAATCGCTCGATGGCCAGCTTGCGCTCCTTCTGGTCCTTCTCCCCGTGCAGTACATACACCCGCAGCCCCTCTACCGCGCGCAGCACGCCATTGAGTCGGTCAGCCATGACCCGGGTGTTGGTGAACACGATGGCCTTGCCTTCGCACTCGTTGAGCAGCAGCCACCTGGTGAGTTTTTCACGGTGGGTGTTGTCATCTACTGGAATCACCTGCTGACGAATCGCCGGGGTATCGGACTTCACGCTGTCCAGCTCGAGCCAGCGCGGCTCATTCAGGATCTGCTCGACCATGCGGCGGATGCCCTGATTGCCGGTGGTGGCGGAGAACAGCATGGTCTGACGCTGCTCGGGGCAGGCGCTGGCGATACTCAGCACATCTTCGCTGAAGCCCATGTCCAGCATGCGGTCAGCTTCGTCGATAACCAGGGTCTGAACTTCGGACAGGTCCAGCCCGCCGGCTTCCAGTTGCTCCAGGGTACGACCAGGGGTGGCAATGACGATATCCGGATTCTTGCGCAGCTTGGCGGCCTGCACCTTGAAGTCTTCACCACCGATAACCAGCTCGGCCTTGAGGAAGGTGAAACGCGCCAGCGCCTGAACGTCCTTGAGTATCTGCTGGGCCAGCTCCCGGGTGGGCGACAGCACCAGCGCCCGCGGGGCCAGGGCCTTGCTGTCATCATCCAGCAGCCGCTGCAGGATCGGCAGCACATAGGCGGCGGTCTTGCCGCTGCCGGTCTGGGCAATGATGTACAGGTCTTCGCCGGCAATGGCCGGGGGAATGGCCGCTGCCTGGACGGGGGTCGGCTTTTCGAAGGACAGCTCGGCCAGGGCCTTGAGCAGACGCTCGTGCAGGGATAGTTCTGTGAACACGGGTTTTCCTTATGGAAACGGCTGGGACTGACGAATCATGTCGCTAGTGTATCACCGCTTGGAGAAACCCCGATGGCCTTTGCGGCGGGACAGGTGTAGGGCACCGGCGCTACGCCTGCGTTGTCTGTGCGCATACGTCGGCGAGCGGGTGCTCGCCAACCCGGTGTATTCCCGGGTGGGACCAGCACCAGCTCGTCCGGTGGGCTGGGCCGCAGGTAAACCCGCGGCCCTGGCCTGCGTCAGGAGGTCGCCTCCACCTCGACCACCCGCGCCTCTGGTGCGTGGTTCTTGACCGATTCAATGCCCTTGTCCCGGGAGGCAGCGGTCTGATACTGCTGGCTGGTGCCTATCACCTGATGGTTGGCCGCCTTGAGATTGAACATGAACTTGCCTGAACCGCTCTCCTTCTTCTCGTAACGGGCATCATCCGGCGCGTTGGTCTTGACCGACTCCACGCCATTGAGACAACTGGCCTTGGTCTTGTAGCCCTCGCTGGCAAGAATGTTCTGCCCATTGGAAGCCTTGAGCCTGAAACGGTACTCGCCCCCCTTGTCCTGATATATCTCGAATGTCCCAGCCATGCCGCGCTCCTTGGTGGCTCCTCGTGGCCCACCGGAAAGTTGATCGGAATGCCATACAGCACTCTGAGTAAAGCGCAACGTCTGCCGCTTCGCTAGTCGCCACCAGGACAACTCATCCACTCCGTGTCCGGACACCCGGACATCCCTGTTACAATAGGCGCCCCAGTCACCCCAGCCTCACCAGGATTCGCTCACCCGATGCTGCAGCCACCTGCCCTCAGTCGTCCCGGCCCGTCCCGTCGCTTCTCCGTGGCGCCGATGATGGACTGGACCGACCGTCACTACCGCTACTTTGCCCGGCTGATCAGTCGGCACACACTGCTGTATACCGAGATGGTGACCACGGGTGCGGTATTGCACGGTGACCGTGCGCGCTTTCTGGGTTACCACCCCGCCGAGCAACCCCTGGCGCTGCAACTGGGTGGCAGCGATGCAAGCGAGCTAGCCCAGTGTGCCCGGCTGGCCGAACAGGCCGGCTATGCCGAGGTGAATCTCAATGTCGGCTGTCCCAGCGACCGGGTTCAGAACAACCTGATCGGCGCCTGCCTGATGGGTCATCCGGAGCTGGTGGTGGACGGGGTGAAGGCCATGCTCGATGCCTGCAGCATCCCGGTGACCGTCAAGCACCGCATCGGCATCAATGGCCGCGACAGCTATGAGCAGCTGGTGGATTTCGTCGGCCAGGTCCATGAGGCCGGATGCGAGACCTTCATAGTGCATGCGCGTATCGCCATTCTGGAGGGCCTGTCACCCAAGGAAAACAGGGAGATTCCCCCGTTGCGCTACGAGGTGGTGCATCAGTTGAAGCGTGACTTCCCGCAGCTGGAGGTCATTCTCAACGGCGGGCTGACCGATCTCGACGCCATGCAGCAACACCTGCCCGAGCTCGATGGTGTGATGGTCGGCCGCGAGGCCTATCACAATCCCTACCTGCTGGCGGATGTAGACCGCCGTTTCTACGGCGACAAGACCCCGGTCCGCAGCCGAATCGAGGTACTGCAGGCCCTGCGCCCCTACATCGCCAGCCACATCGAGGCCGGGGGCAGCATGCATCATGTCACGCGGCATATCCTGGGGCTGTTCCAGGCGCTGCCCGGTGCACGACATTTCCGCCGCCAACTGAGCACCGAGGTGCACCGCACCGAGCAGCCGCTGGCGCTCTACGATCAGCTTCTCGAGGATATGGCCGCACGTCTGGCAGTGCGGGATTGCTCCCTGTAACAGGCTTAGGGTAAGGTCGGAAGCTCATTCCTTTCCTGCCTCGGACCACCATGACAAGTACACCAAGCAAACTGGACAGTCTCCGGCAACACACGCTGATTGTTGCCGACACCGGCGATATCGACGCCATTCGCACCCTGCAACCGGTGGATGCCACCACCAACCCCTCCCTGCTGCTCAAGGCGGCGCAACAACCCGAGTATGTCCATCTGCTGGACCAGGCGCTGGAACAGGCGTCGGGCAGCTATCAGCAGATCGAGGAAGCCTGTGACCACTTCGCCGTCGCCGTGGGCAGGGAAATAGTCCAGCTGGTTCCCGGTCGCGTCTCCACCGAGGTGGATGCCCGCCTGTCCTTCGATCGCCAGGCCACCCTGGACAAGGCACAACGTCTGATCGAGCTCTACGAGGCCGCCGGTGTGACTCGGGACCGGGTGCTGATCAAGATCGCCGCCACCTGGGAGGGCATCCAGGCCGCAGCCGAGCTGGAGCGCCGTGGCATCCAGTGCAACCTGACCCTGCTGTTCTCCTTCGCCCAGGCCCAGGCCTGTGCCGATGCGGGGGTGTTCCTGATCTCGCCCTTTGTCGGTCGCATTCACGACTGGTACAAGGCGCAGGAGGGTCGTGACTACCAGGGCGCGGACGACCCGGGCGTGCAATCGGTGTCACGCATCTTCCGCTATTACAAGCAGCACATGTACGCGACCGTGGTGATGGGCGCGAGCTTCCGCAATCTCGGTCAGATCGAGGCGCTGTGCGGGTGCGACCGTCTGACCATCAGCCCCGCCCTGCTCCAGCAACTGGCCGCCGAGCCGGGGCCCCTGGCGCCCGCTGCGCAGCTGAGCGCGCAATGCGATGACAGTCGTCAGGTACTGGATGAAGCCGCGTTCCGCTGGGCGCACAACGAGGACGCCATGGCCACCGAGAAACTGGCCGAGGGCATTCGGGCCTTCGCGGTGGATCAGCGCCGCCTCGAACAACTGCTCAAGGAGCGGGCCGGTTCAGCAGTCGTCTGATTCGGTATCGCCTTCGAGGCTGGTCACCAGATCGACAAAGGCGTTGCGGTTATGCTCGTTGAGGTCCATCAGCAGACGATGGGCCTCCAGCACGCGGGCGCGGACCTGCTCCTCGGACAGCGTCTGGGGTGGCAGGTCCTGAAGCTCGGCATCGGTAGGGGTGGTTTCGGCCACTATGTTGAATATCTGCTCGAAACCCATGCTCTGCAGCAGGCGAAGCATGTCCTGCTGGGTGGACACCAGGGTGGGCAGCAGGCCGACCCTTTCCCGGGACAGGATCGACAGCTTGGCCAGTAACCCCAGGGAGGTACTGTCGATGTTATCGGTCTCGGTCAGATCGATGACAATCGACTTGAAATGCAGTGCACTGACGATCTTCTCGATGTAGGCGTCCAGCGCGGCGCACAGGGTCAGGCGCACGTCACCAAGAAACTTGAGTACGAAAGTACCATCGGATTCGGCAAACTGAATCCTGCCAGTGGTCATCATTCCGGGTTCCTGCTCAACAGCAAAACTGAGATATCGTCCGGCATCACCTTCGCCTCTGCCATGCCCAACAGCGCCATGAGTCTGGAGAGGTCACCGCCAGCCTGCTCCACCAGCAGCGGCAGATTGTCTTCCTTCTCCTTCAGGGTAGTCCCTGCCACACAATCCAGCACGCCATCGGAACAGAGCGTCAGGGAGAAGCGACTCGGCAGCGGTATCTCGTGGTTCTCGTATTCCGCGTCGTCGAACAGACCGACCGGACGTCCTTTTCCCTGGAGATAGCGGGCCTTGCCATCAGCCACCAGAATGGGCAGCGGCAGATGCCCGCCGATGCTGTAGGTCAGGGTCTGGCGCTGCTCGTCAATGACGCCACCGAGCATGGTGACGTGCTTGCCCAGCCGGCAACTGATCAGACTGCGGTTGATGTGATCCATCACGTCCGAGGGCCGGAAAGCGATGGGGCCCTGCTCCTGCACCTTGCGCTGCTCGTACAGCAGGCGGGTGGTCATGAACTTCAGCAGAACGGTCACGAAGGCGGAGGAGGCCCCATGCCCGGATACGTCCGCCAGATAGAAGCCCAGCTGGGTATCGGATATGCGGAAGTAGTCGACGAAGTCACCGGACAGGTAGAGGGAGGGGATGATGCGGTGCTCGAACAGAAACTCGCCGCTGGACCAGGGGGTCGCCGGGAGCATGTTCAACTGGACCTGGCGCCCTGCGGCCTGGTCATCGCGGAGCTCTCGCAGGTGGTTCTCCAGCTCCAGGTTGGCCTGCTCCAGGCGTTCGCGAATGCGCTGGTTCTCGTTACGCAGACGTGCGCGATCAAGCGAGCGGCGAACCGCGTGCTCGAGCACCTCGAGGTCATCCTGGGGGCGTATCAGATAGTCACTGGCGCCCTGACGCAGGGCCTGCACCACTTCGCTCATCACCCCGTTGGCGGATATCACTATGGCGGGCGTTTCCGGCCCCTGCTCGCCAATGCGGGTCAGCAGGTCGATGCCGCTCATGCAGGCATCCTCGATCTGCAGGTCGCAGAGCACCAGTGCCGGGCGCTGACGCGCCATCAGCGCCAGCCCATCCCGTGCGGTGCTGGCCTGCAACACCTCAAAGCCGCACTGTTCAAGATGAATCGCTATGCTGTGACGAACCTTGTCGTCGTCATCGATAACCAGCAAAGTAGTGCCGGGACGCTGCATATATTCCCTACGTCTCTACCGCAAGCCTGGCTGAGCTCGTCGGCCACAGGGGTTTATCAGAAGTCAGGACGGCCTGACTTTGCCAAGGGGCAGACATTACTCCCATCCGCCCCGGCAGGCAACCTGCCTAGAAGTCATCCTCGACCAGCCCGTCCCTGACCTTGAACTCGCGGTTCTGCAACCAGGCATTGCGGATGAAACGGTACTTGTCCCCACGAATCAGACGTTCCTGGGACAGCAATCCGGCCCGGGTATCCACCACATCCACGCCGGTTGCGGTGTTGCGGCTGGGCACATGATCCATCTGACTGCGGTAGCTGTAGCCAGCCAGGCCGTCCGCCGTCCGTCCGCCGGCATCGCGAACCGTACTGGGGCCGAAGAACGGCAGCATGACAAAGGGGCCGCTGTCCACGCCCCAGGCACCGAGCGTCTGACCGAAGTCCTCGTCGTTGCGCTGCAGCCCCATGCGGGTGGCGACATCGAAGACGCCGACCACGCCAATGGTGGTGTTGAGCAGGAAGCGCGCCGTATCGATACCGGCATCGCGCATCTTGCCCTGCAGAAGGTTGTTGACCAGGTTTTTCGGCTCGCCCAGGTTGTTGAAGACGTTGGTCACGCCATCATTCAGAAACTGCGGCATGACCCTGTCGTAGCCCCTGGCGACGGGCCTCAGGGCATAGGTGTCCAGGGTATCGTTGAAACGGAAGACCGCACGGTTGACCGGCTCCCAGGGGTCCGGGTTGTACAGCTCCTCTGCATCATAGTCATCTTCGACTGCCGCCACCGAGGTGGCCATGGACAGTGCGAGCATCCCGGCCAGCAGACTGCTGGCAGTGGCGTGCAGTATTCTCATTGTTCAGTACCCTCTGGTTATGGGATGCGGGCCGGACACCGCTGGCCGCCAGTATAAAGCAAATCCTGCCCCGCAGAAGGGGCCGGCCCATTGTCAGGGAAGCGATTGCCGCAGACAAGCCACTGGCACTGCGGGCCCCGGGGAAGGTCTATAGTGTATTCAAAGGTATCAGAAGGAGCAGTACATGCCGGAACAACAGTTACGCGCCCAGTTGGAGGCTTTGCAGCAGACGCTGGACGACCCGGAGTTCGATCTGTCTGCCGAGGAACGTCGGTCTCTGGAGGAGCTGGCCAACAATCTGGAGGCCCGCCTGCTGGTCAGCGAGGCCAACGAGGAGAGTGTGGCCGATCCGAGCTTGGCCGACGGTATCAATCTGTTGGTGGAGGATTTCGCCGAACGCTACCCCACCCTCTCTGCCACCCTGCGCAACGTGGTGCAGACCCTGTCGAACATGGGTATCTGAGACGCGACTATTGCCGCGCAAGCCGCAGATTGTCGGGCATGCCCGGCTGGGTGGAACGCCACGGGTTGATGTCCAGCCCGCCACGACGCAGATAGCGTGCATGGACGCTCAGCTCGCAACCCTCACCGAGCAGCCGCTGCAGGTCCAGAAAGATCCGCTCCACGCACTGCTCGTGGAAGTCGCGGTGCTGACGGAAGGAAACCAGGTACCGCAGCAGGCTGGCCCGGTCGATCGCAGGGCCGCTGTAACTGATCATTACGCTGGCCCAGTCGGGCTGCCCGGTGACCGGGCAGTTGGATTTGAGCAGGTTGCTGTTGAGGGTCTCGCGCACCTGGCGCGCCCCCGGCAGCAGCCGCAGGAGGCCGGGATCATATTCGTAACTGCTGATCCGCACATCCATGTCATCCAGACATTCCCCCGGCAGTCGGGCAATGCCCAGCTGCTGGATCCGATGGGTGTCCTGCACACGCACCAATACCGGCGCCTGGGCTGTCACACTGAGGTCGGACTCCAGAGTGCGCAGCACTTCGGCCCGATCGCTGAACACGGTCTGGTTGAAGGAATTCAGATACAGCTTGAAGGATTTCGACTCGACAATGCGCGAGGTCGGGGTCAACGGGAACACGAACTCCACCACCGCCACTTCCGGCTTGCCCGAGGGAGTCAGCCAGGACACCTCATAGCTGTTCCAGACATCGGCACCATGGAACGGCAGACGCTGCGGGTCCAGCCCCAGTCCTTCCCAGATCGGCTGACGCGGGATCGGGTATAGAAGAGAGGGGGTGTAGATTCCACTGTATTCGCTGGTCTTGCCGAGCGGCGACTGTTCTGCCGGATGCATCTGCGGGTCTCCTTCCTGTGAGCCCGCAAGCATACCCGTCCCCCGCCCCGAGGCCAACCGCGGGGGCGTCAGTTCCGCAGGCCGACGCCGCGTACCAGCAAGCGATAGCTGAACAAGTACAGGCCCACCACGAATACCGCCATCAGCCCCAGGGCGATCCCGATATTGATGTCCGATACCCCCAGAATCCCGAAGCGGAAGGCGTTGACCATATGCAGGATAGGGTTGATCAGTGACACGCCCTGCCAGAAGTCGGGCAGCAGATTGATCGAATAGAACACCCCACCCAGGTAGGTCAGCGGTGTCAGCACGAAGGTCGGGACGATGGAGATGTCATCGAAACTGCGGGCGTAGACCGCATTGATGAAGCCGCCCAGGGAAAACACCAGCGACGTGAGGAAGACCACCCCTATGGTCAGGGCAATGTGCTGCACCTGCAGACGGGTGAAGAACAGCGACATCAGGGTCACTATCAGTCCCACCGCCAATCCGCGAGCGACGCCGCCGAGGGTATAACCCAGAAGAATCATGTGGGGTGAAACCGGCGCGACCATCAGCTCCTCGATGGAACGCTGGAATTTGGTGCTGAAGAAGCTCGATACCACGTTGGAGTAGCTGTTGGTGATCACCGCCATCATGATCAGACCAGGCACTATGTAATCGATGTAGGCGAAACCGCCCATGTCGCCGATGCGGTTGCCGATCAGATTGCCGAAGATCACGAAATACAGCGCCATGGTGATACCCGGCGGCAGCAGCGTCTGCGGCCAGATCCGGGTGAAGCGACGGATTTCCTTGATCAGTATGGTGCAGAATGCTACCCAGCTGTGCCGCCAGTAATTCATGCGCGTACCGCCTCCTTCTCCGAATTGCCTTCCACCAGTCGAAGGAACAGCTCCTCCAGGCGGTTGCTCTTGTTGCGCAGGCTGAGCACCTCGACGCCGCGGGCTGACAGCTCGGCAAACAGCCGGGTCATGCCCTGCTCCCGGTCGACCTGGACCTCCAGGGTATGCTCGTCTATCAGTTCGCAGGGGTAGCCCTCGAGCTGGGGAGCACCGACCAGGGCCTCCTTGCAGTCGAGCAGGAAGGTCTCCACCTGCAGCATCTTCAGCAGCGAACGCATGCTGGTGTTATGGATGATCTGACCCTTGTCGATGATGGCGATATTGCGGCACAGCTGTTCCGCCTCCTCCAGATAGTGAGTGGTCAGAATGATGGTCACGCCCTGGGCGTTGATCTCTTCCAGAAACTGCCACATGGAACGGCGGATCTCGATATCCACACCGGCGGTGGGCTCGTCCAGAATCAGCAGCCGGGGTTCGTGGATCAGCGCCCGGGCAATCATCAGCCGGCGCTTCATGCCCCCCGACAGCATGCGCGAAGGTACATCGCGCTTGTCCCACAGGCTCAGACGGCGCAGATAATGTTCGGCGCGTTCCCTGGCCTCGGAGGCCGGAATGCCATAGAACCCGGCCTGGGTGACGAGGATGTCCAGGCACTTCTCGAACTGGCTGAAGTTGAACTCCTGGGGCACCACTCCGATGCAGCGCTTTGCCGCCATCAGGTCGGTGTCCAGATCATGCCCGAAGATACTGACCTGACCTTCGCTCTTGGTGACCAGCGAGGACAGGATGCCGATGGTAGTGGACTTGCCGGCCCCGTTGGGACCCAGCAGCGCGAAGAAGTCGCCCTGCTCCACGTCCAGGTCCAGCCCCCTCAGGGCCTGCATGCCGTTGGGATAGGTTTTCCTCAGCCCGCGAATTGTGATTGCTGCCGTCATGCCATGCCTATACACGATTGATCAACCTTGGGATATGGGGGCGAACCCCCCGGTTTCAAGCCGCCGGAGCAATTACAAATCCACTACAAATGTGACCCGCCAGTCGATTGTGGTCGAGGTTGGCCATACGTATGCTTCGGGCTGACAAGAATAACCAGAGTATACGGAGACTCTCCATGTCGCATCTGCCTGATACATCGGCATCTGCCCGCGACGACTTTGCCAGTCGCATCACGCCACGCTACCGGCGTTGGGCCCTGTTCCTGCTGGTACTGGCCTACACATCCAGCCACGTTGACCGCAATATCGTGGGCATTCTGATAGAACCGCTGAAGGCGGATCTTCTGCTGTCCGACACCCAGCTGGGCTTCCTGTCGGGAATTGCCTTCGCCCTGTTCTACGCGACTCTGGGTATTCCGATTGCCGTCTGGGCCGACCGTTCCAACCGTCGCAACATCATCGCCTGGGCCATTGCCATCTGGAGTCTGATGACCGCCCTCTGCGGCATGGCGCAGAACTTCTGGCAGCTGGCGATCGCCCGGGTCGGCGTGGGTATCGGTGAAGCCGGTTCCAGCCCGCCTTCCCATTCGATGATTTCCGATCTCTATCCCAAGGAAGAACGCTCCAGCGCCATGGCGCTCTACGCCCTGGGCGTGTACTTCGGCATCATGATCGGTTTTCTGGTCGGCGGTTTCGTCGCCGATGCCTGGGGCTGGCGTGCCGCTTTCTTCATCGTAGGTATTCCCGGCCTGCTGATCGCCCTGCTGGTGCGCTTCACCATGATAGAGCCGCCGCGCGGATTCGCGGACGGCGTGGCTCCGCCACCCAAGGGCAAGATCAATATCCGCGCCGGCATGGCCGTACTCTGGCGAGTGCGCACTACCCGTCACGTGGTGATCGGCGTGACCCTGACCGCACTGGTCGGCTATGGCACCATCGTCTGGAACCCGGCATTCCTCATGCGCAGCCACGGCCTGAGCCCCACCCAGGTTGGCGTACTGCTGGGGCCGCTGCTGGGCGTTGTAGGCGGTCTGGGTGCCTGGATCGGCGGTATCCTCGCCGACCGACTGGCGGCGAAGAACCAGAGCTGGAATGCCTGGATTGTCGGCCTGGCCAAGATCCTGGCGATCCCCTTCATCATCGCCTTCTACACCATCGACAACACCTATCTGGCCCTGGCTGCCTATATCCCGGCGGTCTTCCTCGGTGCCTTCTATCTCGGGCCGAGCTTCGCCATGATCCAGAGCCTGACGCCCCTGCGCAGTCGCGCCCTGGCGTCGGCGGTGATGTTGCTGGTTCTGAACCTGTTCGGTCTGGGCTTCGGCCCACAGCTGATCGGCCTGACCAGTGACCTGATCGGCGGCCTGTATGGCATGGAAAGTCTGCGCTATGCGCTGATTGCCGCTGCCCTGGTGAATATCTGGGCCTGCTGGCACTACTATCTGGCTGGCCGCACCATCAAGCAGGATACGGCCAACATGGAACCCTGAGGTACCCGGCGGGGCAGCACCGTCTGCCCCGCCGACTGTTGTGCTCTCCCTTCCCTTCTGCCGCTTCTCCCTTCCGTCCTAGCCCAGCGCCGTATCCAGGAACATCATTACCGCAAACCCGAGCATCAGACCTATGGTGGCGGGTGTCTGATGGCCGTTGCGGTGGGTCTCGGGAATGACCTCATGGGATACCACGAAGATCATCGCCCCGGCGGCCAGCCCCATGCTGACCGGGTAGGCGATGGCAAAGGCGCTGGACATGCCGACGCCGATCAGCGCGCCCAGGGGCTCCATGAACCCCGACAGCGCGGCCACCAGCACTGCCCTGCCGTGGGTCAGGCCTGTCGCCCGCAGTGCCAGGGCCACAGCCAGCCCCTCGGGGATATCCTGGATCGAAATGGCGGTCGCCAGGGGCACACCGACGTGCATGTCGCCGGCGGAAAACCCCACGCCTATGGCCATGCCCTCGGGAATGTTGTGCAGGGTGATGGCCAGCACAAAGAGCCAGACCCGGTTGATGCGCGCAAATACCGGCCCATGGGCCCCACTGACTTCATGCTCATGGGGAATGAAACGGTCCAGCCCGAGCATCAGCACCACGCCCAGCCCCAGCCCCAGCACTACGGTGGCGGCACCGGCCATGCTGTTGCCGAAGATGGCCTCCCCTGCCTCCACGCCTGGCAGGATCAGGGAGAAGGCGCTGGCGGCGAGCATCATGCCGGCGGCAAAACCCAGCATGCTGTCCTGTCGGACACCCGAGATATCCCGGAAGACCAGCGCCAGGCAGGCCCCTGCGGTTGTGGCAAGAAACCCCGCCGAACCGCCCACCAGGGCGTAACGCATGTTCAGCACGTTGTCCTGACTGATCGCACTCAGGGTGCTCAGCACCACCGCAAGCAGGATCAGCAGCAGGGAGCCGGCAAGACCGGCAAAGATGAAGGGACTGCGCTGCGCCTGGGTGATCCAGGCGGTGCGCAGCTCTACGGCGAGTGATGTTTGCTTGGTCATGGCCACTTCCTGTCCGGACTCATGGAAAGTCTAACAGATGGACACAAAAAACCCCGGCCGGGGCCGGGGTTTTCATGGGCTCGGAATGCTCATGCGAGCATCCCGGACGGTCGCCGATCAGCGCACGCCAGCGGCACGCAGTGCGGACGGAGTGAACTGGTTGTAGGTCGGCGGAGTACCACCATACTGCGGAGCAGAGGCTTCTTCGGTGTACATGCCCAGAGCGATGTAGCGGCCTGCCAGCAGGTCGTACAGGGTCTCCAGGGTGTAGCCCGGAATCTGCTGCTTGTAGTTGAAGGCCAGGTGACCTTCGCCCACACGCCACAGGGTGCCACGGCCGTCGTAGTGATCAGCCAGGCCGATCATCCAGGAGTCCTCGTCCACGAAGAAGTTACGCTGGGCGTAGATGTGGCGCTGACCCTGCTTCACGTTACCCTGTACTTCCCAGGCACGGTGCAGTTCGAAGCGGGTGTGCTCGGGATTGACGTGACCGGCCTTGAGCACATCAGCGTACTTCAGACCAGGCTGGGACAGCTGACCGGCGTTGTAGGGCAGGAAGACTTCCTTCTTGCCGACCAGTTTCCAGTCATAGCGGTCCGGAGCGCCACTGTACATGGCGAAGTTGTCGGAGGTACGCATACCGTCGGAGGCGGTACCCGGACCGTCATAGGCGACCTGCGGAGCACGGCGTACACGACGCTGACCAGCGTTGTATACCCAGGCCATGCGCGGTTCCTTCAGCTGGTCGAGGGTATCGTGTACCAGCAGAACGTTACCCGCCAGACGGGCCGGGGCGTTCACCCGCTGTTTGAAGAACAGCAGGTTGTTCGGCATGCTCGACGGATCGATATCGGGCATCAGGTTCGGATATCCGACTTCCTCTTCCATCTTGATCAGGGTGAAGGAGCCGTTGGTCTGCGGCATGGCCTGGACATACCAGCGATGCACGTTCAGGCGGTAGCGGGTCATGTGGTTCCAGATCACTTCCACACCGGATTTCGGAATCGGGAACACGAAAGAAGAACCCGGCTCGACGTTCTCCACGCCGTCGCCACCATTGACCAGCCTGGCCTGACCGGCGGTACGCTTGACCTGGTCATACACGCTCTGCTGGAAGCCTACCGTCCGCTTGCTCTGGTACACCGGCATGCGGAAGGTTTCCGGGTAGCGCTCGAACAGCGCAATCTGGCCCGGGGTCAGGTTGTCGCGATACTGCTGGTAGTTCTGCGCAGTGATCACGAACTCCGGCTGCTCGTTCTTGAACGGGTTTTCCAGGAAGTTGTTGGCCAGGCTCTGACCGGCATCGGTCGGCAGACCGCCGGTCCACTCGGGGATGGTACCCGCAGCGTTACCGGCCTTCTCGGCGCCGATCGGAGTCAGGGTAGTGCCCAGCTGGTTGATTTCGGACTGGGACAGGCTCTGCGCCGCAACAGCGCTGGCCACCAGGCTCAGAGCCAGACCGCAGGCACCGATGAATGTTTTCTGCATTTGCATATTATTTTCTCCAAAAACCGGCTTAGAAGCTTACGCCGAAGCTGACAGCGGCGAAGTCGCGATCAACCAGGGTGTTGTACTTGCCATCAAAGAAGTTGGTGTAGCTGATGCTGGCGTTGTACTTGTTGGCGTAGTCGGCATTCAGACCGATGCTGATCGACTTGGCGTTTTCGTTGAAGTTGGGGCTGTAACCCTCAACGTCATGGGACCAGGCGATGTTCGGGCTCAGGTTGATACCGGCAATCACGTTGCTGTAGTCCAGGGACGCACGCAGGCGGTAGCCCCAGGAGAAGTCGGTGAAGTAGCCGTTGTTTTCGCACCAGCTGGCAGCGTTGGGCGAACGGTCAGCAGCAGTACCCTGGAAGTGCGAGCATTCGCCCACAGGTTGGCCGTCACCGGGTTGCCACGGGCTCTGACCGAACAGGGAATCACGACCGAACTTGGGTCCGCTGTTGCTCATGCCACCGATGTAGTTGGCGCCTACTTCACCGATCAGCGACAGGCGGCTGGCGCCCATTACGCGATCGATGAAATGGACGGCACTCAACGACGCCTGCCAGAATTCCTTGCGCTCATAGCCCTGGATGTAGTCACCCGGGTTGAGGTTGGTCAGACCGCGGTGAGTGTTGTCCTGCCCGGTGCCGGGGAAGCCAACACCGGCAGCCATCAGAGCGGTACGACTCATGTCACCGGTATTGATCTGCAGCGGCATGTTCGGACGGTAGCTGAGCTCACCAGCAACAGACGTGCCACCGATGTCGGTGCCGAAGCTGATGCCATACAGGCGGATGTCTTCCGGATGCTCGAAGAAATAACCGGCACCCCCCAGATCACCCTCGTAGCCTTCAACCGGCACGATCAGACCAGGCTGTTGGATGGCAGCCGGGCCGGCCACGCGGCCGGCGATGTTGGAATACAGCGGATTACGACTATGGTAATTCATCGCATAGAAGCCGAACTCGGTGTTGTTCAGCTCCGGTACGAACCAACGGAAGGCTACACCAAACTGGCCGCTGTCACTGGCTTCCTTGTCCTTGCGGGTACGGGCGATGTAAGTCAGCTGCCGCTGCTCGCCATGGGGCATGTCCGCGCCGTTGAATACGAGACGGTCGTTACAACCACGGCCGGCAACGTCAGTGGTGGAGAAGAAGGTGCCACAGTTGTCCGCCACGGTGCCATGCCACTTGAGCTGGTAAAAGGCTTCCACGGTCAGGTTTTCGGTCAGACCCTGGGACAGGTAAAGCATCTCGACCGGCAGCAGACCTTCCTTCAGCTCTGCGCCCGGACGGCGGAACGCGGAGGCGTCGATCGGGTTGATGGAGTTGATGCCGTTCTGGATGAAGACACCTTCACCCCAGCTGACTACCTGGCGACCAAGACGGATGTTACCCGGGTTATTGCCGATGGAGTAGTTGTGGTAGACAAAGGCGTCCAGCAGCTGAATGCCCGCACCTTTCTGCAGCGGGTTGCGGCCAGAATCGCTGATATCATAGAAGCGCTGGCTGCCATCCTTGGTCTCAAAATCGTACCAGTAGTTACCACGGATAAAGGCACCGGAGTCACCGTAACGCAGCTCCAGGTCGTGGGAACCCTTGAAGATCTTGGAGAACACATCGCCTTTCTTGTAGTTCAGACGTCCGTCGTCCGAAGTACGTGCGGCGGCTTCACCACCCATACCGCGATGCCAGTACAGCCGCTTGTCCCGCCCTGCGGTGGACATGCTTGCACCGATCGACATCTGCGAGTCCAGTTGCGCTTCGATTTCCCCGATATTGAAGTTAACTGCGTTTGCAGAACCTGAGAAACTGGCCAGTCCGATAGCCAGGGGCAAGGCCGCGAGCGACCAAGCATGCATTTTTTTTGTCATTGTGTTGCTCCGTTTGGGTGACATGAACCTGTGTATCAGTCGACACGTTCAGGACACTGCCGAGTCTGTCATGAGCGCCGGCAAAACAACCTGCCCCTGACGGCCAATTCACTTGTCCTGCACGGCCATTCACCGGAGAAATAAGCCTTATAAATACAGTGAAGCCAATATGCCATCCCGCCCGAAAATCCCCCTTCGCTCAGATTGCATGCCGTGGAGATGTCTGCTAAAACAGCCCTGCCTTGGGCCTTTGTAACAGCCGTGCGGCCTGGTGCCGATCTTTTCTGTCTTCCCCAGTTGACCATCCCCCAAAGGGGTCAGGCCGGTGATTCCGGGAAGACAGGAATAACGCCTAATTTTGCACAGCGAAACATCATTTTACAGTTCCTGGCGCAGCTCTGCGCCCACCCGAGATGACTCCAGAGACAGAACGAGCTTCTGTCACCACAGAATAATGGGAGCTCTATGCTGGGAAGCAGTATGGACAACAAGAGAAGTCGGATTCGTGAGCACGCCCACTGGGTGTTGATCATGGAGCGAGCATTGGCCCAGTACGGCCTGAGCCTCAGTCATTCCAGCCTTGCACAGGAGCTGACCAGAAGCCCGCTGCCCGCCTCGCTCTTCATCGAGCAGGCCAATGCCAATCTGATCTGGAGCGAAGCGCTGCGGCTGGCCGGGGACGACCTGTTCGGCCTGCGCCTGAACCGGATTCATTCGCCCTCGGCCATGGGCCTGCTGGCCCTGGCCGCCAGCACGTCCGCCAGCATAGGCGCCGCGCTGGAACATCTGACTCGCTTCTTTCCCATCATGAGCACCCAGGTACGCGTGGAACTGCGTCGGGACATTGGCGAATCCCATCTGTTGCTGACACCGGTCGGCGAGCCCCACCCCCAGCATCTGGAGGCGGTGATCGGCTATCTGGGCCAGATCCTCCGACAGCTGGACGACTCGGGCAAGGGTCTGTTCCGCCGTGCCACCCTGCGCCGTCCTCCCGAGGAACTGGCGGAGTGTCACCGTCTGCTGGAATGTGATGAGGTGGTTTCCGGTCCGGCCTGTTCGCTGACCATGCCGCTGGGCCTGCTGGAGACGCCACTGGTAACCGCGGATGCCTTCATCTGCTCGCGGCTGATCGATACCCTGCAGGACATCCTCGCCAGCCAGCCTTCCCATGATCTGGTGGAGCAGGTCAAACGCCGCATTCAGCTGCTGCTCGGCTCCGGCGATATCAGCGTGGAACGGGTGGCCAGTCCGATGAACATCAGCCCACGCCATCTGCGTCGCAAGCTGAGCCAGGAAGGGACCTCCTACGAACAGCTGGTAGACGAAGTGCGCCGGGAAACCGCCATTCGCATGATCGGTGAGGGGGAGCTGTCGCTGACCAGCATCGCCTATGAGCTGGGGTTTCTCGACCCGAGCAGCTTCACCCGGGCCTTCCGCCGCTGGACCGGCATGAGCCCCACCGCCTTCCGTCAGCAGGTGCTGGACGGCGCCGCGAGCAGCTGAGCTGCACTGCCCTGCTCCAGCAGCTCAGCCACCTGATCGGCACAGGTCTGCCGGCGGATCTGATCGAAGAGTATCCGCGCCTGGGGATAGACGCCCGCCAGCATGGCCAGCCACTGCTTGAGCCGACCGGGCACGTGGCGATCGACCACCCGTTCGCGTACCTGGGCATAGAAATCCACCAGCCAGGGATGCAGGGATTCCCAGCCCATCGCCGCTGCCGCTTCCCCTGAACAGCTGCGCTGGATGACCAGCGCCAGATCCGGACAGGCAACCAGGCCTCGGCCTATCATCACCTGCTCGCAACCGCTGACCCGTCGTATCTCCCGGTAGGTCTGCAGATCGACGACATCGCCGTTGGCCACCACGGGCACCGACACCGCCTCGCGTACCCGGGCCAGCCAGGTCCAGTCCGCCGGCGGGCGATAGCCCTGTTCACGGGTGCGAGCGTGAACGGCAATCTCTGCAGCCCCCCCGTCAGCCAGGGCCTGGGCACATTCGAGGGTCTGACTGGTATCGCTGTAGCCCAGGCGCATCTTGGCCGTGACCGGGACACGGGCAGGGAGCGCCGCGCGCATTGCCGAGACGATACGGTAGAGGGTTTCCGGCTCGCGCAGCAGGGTGGCGCCGCCACGGTGACGGTTGACTGTCTTGGCCGGGCAACCGAAGTTCAGATCCACCGCCGGCGCACCCAGATCGGCCAGCCAGGCGCCATTGTACGCCAGCCAGTCCGGATCGGAGCCAAGCAGCTGCGGATGCACCGGCACTCCCGCTGCAGTACGCCAGCCTTGACGGCTTTCAGGGAGGATACGGTGCAGGGCCGCCGGGTGCAGCGGGCCATCGGTCACCCGGATGAACTCACTGACGCAGCGATCGATACCACCGATGCGGGTGAGAATATCGCGCATGGGCGCGTCCACCAGACCCTCCATCGGGGCCAGGATGACCCTGTGCATCAGGGTGTGATTCCGTGGTCGGCCAGCAGCTGCAGCAGGCCGGCCTCGTCCAGCACCGGAATACCGAGCTGTTCGGCCCGCGCCAGCTTGCTGCCAGCGCCCGGCCCGGCGACCACGCAGTGGGTCTTGCTCGATACACTGCCGGCGACCTTGGCGCCCAGGCGCTCCAGATACTCCTTGGCCACGTCCCGGGAAAAGGCTTCCAGGGTGCCGGTCAGCACCCAGGTCTGGCCGCCCAGAGGCAACTCGCCGCTCTGACTGCGGGGACTTTCCCAGTGCATGCCGAAATCCCGCAGCTGTTGCTCGATATCCAGCACTCGCTGACGCGTGCTGGCATCGGCGAAATAATCGCGCAGACTCCGGATCGCCTTCTCGTTGAGCCGCTCCACCTGTTTCAGGTCCAGCCAGTCGGCTTCGATAATCGCCAACAGGCTGCCGAAACGTTCGGCCAGGCGCTGGGCACTAGTGGCGGCGACCGAGGGAATTTCCAGCCGGGCGAGGAACTCACCCAGGCTGACACTGGCGGCGAACTCCGGCGCCAGATCGCCCTCCTCCTGCAGCTGCACGCCGCGTTCGAGCAATTGGCGGATCACCTTGCGGTTGTGTTCATCCTCGAAGAAGGCGGTGATCTCGTGGGCGACCTCGGCACCGATCTCGGGGAGGAACTGCAGCACCTCGGGGCGCGCCTGGCTGATGCGCTCCAGTGATCCCAGGGCGCGGGCCAGCAGCTTGGCGGTCTCCTCCCCCACATCGGGAATGCCCAGGGCGTAGATGAAGCGGGCCAGGTTCGCCTGTTTGCTCTGCTGGATGGCCAGCAGCAGATTGTTGGTCGACACCTCCGCGAAGCCATCCAGGGTAACGACCTGATCATAGGTCAGCGCATAGAGGTCGGCAGGCGAGGCAATCATCTCCCGCTCGATCAACTGCTCGACGATCTTCTCGCCGAGCCCGTCGATGTCCATTGCCCGACGGGAGACGAAATGGATGATCGCCTGCTTGAGCTGCGCCTTGCAGGCCAGTCGGCCGACACAGCGGTACACCGCGCCTTCGGTAACCGTCTGCCTGCCCCGCCCGCGCTTGACCAGCTGGGTACGTTCCACCGCCGAGCCACACACCGGGCAGTGTTCGGGAATCTGCACCGGGCGTGCATCGGCGGGTCGCAGGTCGGTCACCACCTGCATGACCTGGGGAATGACATCGCCGGCACGGCGGATGATCACGGTATCGCCGATCATCACACCGAGGCGCTGCACTTCGTCCATGTTATGCAGGGTGGCATTGGATACCGTCACCCCGGCCACCTGCACCGGGCGCAATCGCGCTACCGGGGTAACCGCGCCGGTGCGGCCGACCTGGAATTCCACATCCAGCAACTCGGTCATCTCCTCGCTGGCGGGAAACTTGTGGGCGATGGCCCAGCGCGGCTCACGGGCGCGGAAGCCGAGCTCGCGCTGCCAGCCCAGATCATTGACCTTGAACACCACACCATCTATCTCATAGGGCAGACTGCTGCGTCGCTCGCCGATGTCCCGGTAGTAGTCCAGACAGCCGTCAATACCCTCGACCAGCTTCAGCTCCCGGCTGATCGGCATTCCCCAGTCCCGCAGCCGATGCAGTATGCCGACCTGGGTGTCCGGCAGCTCCCCCTCGAACCGGCCTATGCCGTAACTGCAGAATTCCAGGGGACGACGGGCAGTGATGCCCGAGTCCAGCTGACGCAGGGAGCCGGCCGCCGCATTGCGCGGGTTGGCGAAGGTCTTGCCCCCGGTTTCCCGGGCCTCGGCGTTCAACCGCTCGAAGCCGGCCTTGGGCATGTAGACCTCACCCCGCACCTCCAGAACAGCCGGCCATCCTTCACCGCGCAGCCGCAGCGGAATGTTGCGCACGGTACGCACATTGGCGGTAATGTCCTCGCCGGTGGTGCCATCACCCCGGGTGGCTCCCCGAGTGAGCACGCCATCCTCATACAGCAGGCTGATGGCCAGACCGTCGAGCTTGGGTTCGCAGCAATAGGCCACACTGCTGCCTGCGGCAAACAGGTCACCCTCAGGCAGGTCCAGGGTGCGGCGGATGCGACGGTCGAAGTCCAGCAAGTCCGATTCGGCAAAGGCATTGCCCAGGCTGAGCATGGGCACTTCATGGCGGACCTGGCCGAAGGCGCCGGAGGCCAGGCCTCCCACCCGCTGCGTCGGGGAGTCCGGCGTCACCAGATCCGGGTTGGCCTCTTCCAGCGCCCGCAGCTCCGTGAACAGACGGTCGTACTCCGCATCGGGCACGGTGGGTTCATCGAGCACGTAGTAGCTGTAGTTGTGCTGGTCGATAAGATCGCGCAGTTCTTTGACGCGCAGGGCCGGATCGGGTTGTACGGTCATGATGTTTTGTGGCACCGGGGTGGAACAGGGCCAATGATTGTAGCAGGGATGACGGGGGAAATTGCGCCCGGGCCTCAGCGCGCAGGGGGACACGGGCGGGTGGACCCGCCCGGATAGAACTCAGCGGCGATGGCTCATGCGCTTGCGCTCGAACTCGGCGATGCGCTGGCGGTAATGCTCTATGGTCTGGGCGGTGAGCACGCTGCGGTGCTCATCCTTGAGGTCGCCTCCCAGCTCCTGCCCGACCTTGCGTGCGGCGGCAATCATCAGATCCAGAGCCTGCTTGGGATGACGGGGACCGGGGAGCCCCATGAAGAAGCTGACGGCCCGTACGTGACCGGTTTCCAGGGCATCCGGATCGAAGGTGCCGGGCTTCAGGGCGTTGGCCATGGAGAACAGCACATCCCCGTACCCGGTCATGCTTTCGTGGCGGTGAAAGATATCCATGTCGCCGAAGCGCAGGCCGCTCTCCATGATGCTCTGCAACAGAGCCGCACCCGGGAAGCCCTCCTCACTGCGCGAGACCACATGGATGACCAGCACCTCATCCACGGGTGCCGGCTCGCTGGCCGCCGCGGCTCCGGATGCTGCAGAGGAAGCGCTGGCGGACGCGGTCGCCGGCTCCTCATCCTCCACCCGGGATTTGCGCGCGCCACGCCAGGCCTGCGGTTGCGAAACCGGAGCCTCCTCGGGCTCGTCCAGATCCAGTCCGACCTGCTGGGGCTGGCGCGGCTGCTCGGCAACGTCGACGTCGGTAGCCAGACCGAACTCCTCGCTGAGGGATGGCTCTGCCCTGTCGGCGCGGGAAACGATGCGGGCCGGACCGAGCAGCTCATCGTGATCAGGAGCATCAGAGAGGTCTCGCAGATTGCGCTCCAGCTTCAGGCGTATGCGCGAGCGTCCACCCATGCGCCGCCAGCCGTCGAAAAGGATCCCCGCGATAACCAGAAGGCCGATGATGATCAGCCATTCACGCAAACCAAAATCCATGAATAATGTGTTCCCGTCTGTTTTGCCGTAACCGTTGGGCAGTGCACTGGCGGGCACCGCACGACATCCCGGAGCCCGTCATTTCCACAACATACTTTCACCCATGCAAGACAGTAACATGCTCGCAGGGGAGTTTGCACCGGGCGATTCTATACTTCCGCCAGTGCCGCCGCCTCCTCGACATTCACTGAGACCAGGCGTGAACATCCGGGTTCATGCATGGTCACCCCCATCAGCTGATCGGCCATCTCCATGGCTATCTTGTTGTGGGTGATATAGATGAACTGAACCCGATCGGACATCTCCTTGACCATGCGCGCGTAACGCCCCACGTTCGCATCGTCCAGCGGGGCATCGACCTCATCCAGCATGCAGAAGGGTGCCGGGTTGAGCTGGAAGATGGAGAACACCAGGGCGATCGCGGTCAGGGCCTTTTCACCACCGGACAGCAGGTGGATGGTGCTGTTCTTCTTGCCCGGCGGACGGGCCATGATGGTGACACCGGTGTCCAGCAGGTCGTCCCCGGTCAGTTCCAGCCAGGCACTGCCGCCGCCGAACACCTTGGGAAACAGATGCTGCAACCCGCCGTTGACCTTGTCGAAGGTTTCCTTGAAGCGATTGCGGGTTTCCTTGTCGATCTTGCGGATCACCTGCTCCAGGGTCTGCAGAGCCTCTTCCAGATCCGCATTCTGGGCATCGAGATAACGCTTGCGCTCGGACTGCTGCTCGTACTCCTCGATGGCGGCCAGGTTGATCGCGCCCAGGCGCTGGATCTGGGCGTCCAGCCGTGCCAGCTGCTGTTCCCAGTCTGCCTCGGTGGCCCCTTCCGGCAGGGTTGTCAGTACCGTGCGCAGATCGTACCCGGCTTCCAGAAGCTGTTCCTGCAGCCCCTGGCGACGGGTCTGCATGTCCCGGGTCAGCAGGCGCCGATCATCCAGCTGGGTCCGCAGTACCTGGGCCTGCTGCTCGGCCTGACTGCGCCTGCGCTCCTGCTCGCGCATCTGCTGGTCCACCTGTTCCAGTGCCTGGCGGGCAATACCCAGATCCTCTTCGGCCTGGACCCGGCGTTCCAGCAACGCCTCCAACTCCATGCGCTGATCCTCTTCCGGATCCCGGGCTTCCTCCAGCTGCATCTGCAGCTGTTCCCGGCGCTCGGCCAGCCGCTCGGTCTGGGCATGCAGACGGTCCAGCCCCTGGCGGGTGGATTCCAGTTGCGCGCGCAGCGACTGCACGCGCAGCGCCAGTTGATGCGCCCTGTCCCGGTTCTGCCGTGACTGTTCCCGGGCGGCCTCGAGCTGACCCCGTACCTGCTCGCGCTGCTGCGTCAGCTGCTCGCGCTGCTCGGCGTCGGCCGCCATGAGATCGAGCGCTTCCTGCAGTACCAGCCGTGCTTCGGCCAGTTGCTCAAGCTCTTCGCTGCGCTGGGCGCGGATGTCCTCGAGGTCAGCGGCAATGCGCTGACGACGGGCGTGCATCTGCTCGAGCCTGACCTGCAGCGCCGAGTTGCGCGCCTTGATCTCACCCTGCTCCCGGCCGAGCCTGGCCAGCCCCTGTTGCAGTGCATCACGCTGCTGTTCATGGTGCTGTATTCGCTCGCGATGCAGGGCCAGCTGTTCCTCACCTTCGGCCAGCCGAGCCTCCTGCTCCTCCAGACTGGCCTGCAGCTGCTGCATCTCCTGCTGACGGGCCAGCACCCCCGCTTCCTGGTCATCGCCCGCGCGAAAGCGCAGCCAATTGGGGCCTATCCAGTGCCCGGCAGGCGTGACGATGGATTCGTGGCTGGCGAGGCTGTCGCGCAGAGCCAGCGCCTGCGGCAGATCCGCAGCGGTACGCACGTGACCGAGCCAGGGCTCCAGCGCCAGCGGCGAGGAAACCCGGGCCAGCAGACTGTCCCCGGCGGCGGGCGATCCGTCAGCGGGAAGGGCATCCACCAGACGCAGTTGCCCCTGGGTAAAGCTGCCCAGCATGTCCTGCACAGCGTCCAGGGAGTCAAGGCTGATCGCCTGCAGATCGGCGGCGAGCACGGTTTCCACCGCTCGTTCCCAACCGGGTTCCACCTGCAGGCGCGTCGCCAGTACCTGTGCATCTTCCAGCCCCTGCTCGCGCAGCCACTTCTGCACCCCCGCCCCCTGGTCCAAGGCTGCCTGCTGCAGGGCTTCGAGCGAAGCCAGACGTCCGCCGCTGCGCTGATATTCTCCGCGGCGGATATCCAGTTCCTGGGCGGCAGCATCCAGCGCCTGGCGTTCACGCTGCAGGCTGTCTGCAACCTCGTCGAGCTGCTGCTGATCGGTTTCGGCACGCAGCTCGAGCTCAGCCAGCTGCTCTGCCAGAGCAGCCACATCCTCCTCCAGGCCGCCCGAGTCGAGGCCGCCACCCTCCTCTTCCAGGCGCCGCAGGCGGTCACCGAAGCGCTCCACGCTCTGCTCCAGATGGCGGATCCGTGACTGGGCCACTTCCGCCTGCTGGCGGGTAGCACTGGCCCGCTGGTTGAACTCGTCCCAGCGAGCCTGCCACTGTTGCATGGCCTCTTCGGCGGCAAGGCTCGCCTGAGCGGTATCCTCATCCGCCATACCGGCCATTTCCAGCTCGGGTTCGATACGCGCCAGCTCTGCGGTCAGATCGGCAAGCAGCGCCTGATCCTGGCTCAGGTGACTCTGCGCCTCTGCCCAGGCCTGGTCGGCCTGCTGCAGGTCCTCCTGCAGCTGCCGCTGGCGGTCCCGGTTGAACTGCAGCGCCTGCTCGATGCGGCTGATATCGGCACCGATGCTGTAATAGCGCGCCTGCACCTGATTGAAACTGTCGTTCAGCTCGGTGTGCTGATCGCGCCACTTCTCGATCTCGCTGTCGGCGTTGCGCTGCTCGGCGATCACCGCCTCCAGCGCAACCTCGAGACTGCGTACTTCCTGCTCCCGCTCCCGGGTCTGGGTATCCAGGCTCCGCCAGCGCAGGGCCTGCAGCTGGGCCTTGAGCTGGCGTTCCTCGGCCTTCCAGGCCTTGTACTTCTCGGCAGCCTGCGCCTGACGATGCAGGTGCGCCAACTGACGCTCCAGCTCCTCGCGCAGGTCGGTCAGACGCTCGAGGTTCTCATGGGTACGGCGGATGCGATTCTCGGTTTCGCGCCGGCGCTCCTTGTATTTGGAGATGCCGGCGGCCTCTTCGATGAACAGGCGGAGCTCGTCGGGCTTGGCCTCGATGAGCTTGGAAATCATGCCCTGTTCGATGATCGAATAGCTGCGCGGACCCAGCCCGGTACCGAGAAAGATGTCGGTAATGTCCCGGCGGCGGCATTTGGTACCGTTGAGGAAGTACTGGTTCTGCCCTTCCCGGGTCACCTTGCGGCGGATGGAGATCTCGTTGTAGCCTGCATATTCGCCCTGGAGGGTACCGTCGCTGTTATCGAACACCAGCTCGATGGAGGCCTGACCGACCGGCTTGCGGGTGTTGGAGCCATTGAAGATGACGTCGGTCATCGACTCCCCACGCAGGTTCTTGGCTGAACTCTCGCCCATGACCCAGCGCACCGCATCAATGATGTTGGACTTGCCACAGCCGTTGGGCCCGACCACGGCCGCCATGTTGCTCGGGAAGTGAACAGTGGTCGGATCCACGAAGGACTTGAAGCCTGCCAGTTTGATGCATTTCAATCGCATGGATTAAGCCTGTCCTTGCCAGGGCAGTAATAAAAGAGCCTTTTTACCCCCTACGTACCACAATGAGAAGCCCCGCATAAAAACGTCCCTGTGTCTACTAGACTAAAAGCGCGGCGCCAGAGTGGTTTTCCATCAAGCCAGTCCGGCACAATTTCCGGCTTGCCGAAAATTGCAGCTCGGGACCCCGGCTCCCACTGC
The DNA here is from genome assembly GCF_051948695.1 of Halopseudomonas sp. Lyrl_26. Classification (NCBI taxonomy): domain Bacteria; kingdom Pseudomonadati; phylum Pseudomonadota; class Gammaproteobacteria; order Pseudomonadales; family Pseudomonadaceae; genus Halopseudomonas; species Halopseudomonas sp. Lyrl_26. The sequence goes on along the minus strand of NZ_JAYJLH010000005.1, from coordinate 160,068 downwards.
GATGGACGTCACCGGTTTTCAATCCCTGACACGGAAAAAAAAGATGCTTGAACTCGATAATACCCATCCCAGCGGCATTCCCGTTTCGCGGATCGTCGGCCTGCTGGTGGGCATTGCCCTCCTCGTGGCCACTCTGATACTACCTGCCCCCAGCGGCATGAGCGAGCCCGCCTGGAAGGCGGCAGGTCTGATGTTCCTGTTGGCAGCCTGGTGGTCAACCGAAGCGATTCCGATCCCGGCCACCTCCCTGCTGCCGATCGTACTGGTCCCCGCGCTTGGCCTGGGCACTGTTGCCCAGGCTACAACCCCCTATGCCAACCCCACGATTTTCCTGTTCATGGGCGGCTTTGTTCTGGGACTGGCCATGCAGCGCTGGAATCTGCACAAGCGCATCGCACTGAGCGTATTGCTGGCGGTGGGCAGCAAGCCCAGCCACCAGATCGGTGGTTTCATGATCGCCACTGCCTTCCTCAGCATGTGGGTAAGCAACACGGCGACCGCCATCATGATGCTGCCCATTGGCCTGTCCGTGGTCAGCATGTATGACGGCGATCAGCCCGAAGCGGTGCGCAAGTACGCAGTCGCCCTGCTGCTGGGTATTGCTTATGCAGCCAGCATCGGCGGTATCGGCACCCTGATCGGCACGCCGCCCAACGCATTGCTCGCCGGCTTCCTGTCCAGCGAATACGACATCCAGATCGGCTTTGCCCAATGGATGCTGATCGGCGTGCCGATTGCCCTGACCATGCTGGTGGTTGTCTGGTACATGCTGTCCCGGAAGGACTTCGGCCTGACCTCCAGCAACAGCCGGGATCTGCTGCGCCAGCAACTGGTCGACCTGGGGCCGATGAGCCGCGGTGAGAAGCTGGTTGGCATCATGTTCCTGCTGACCGCCGCCGCGTGGATCTTTCAGCCGGTGCTCGGCAAGAGTCTGCCCTGGCTGAACGACACCGTGATCGCCATTGCCTCGGCCATCATCATGTTCATGATTCCGGTTGACCTGAAGAAACGTCAGTTCCTGATGGACTGGGAAACCACCACGACCATGCCCTGGGGCGTGCTGCTGCTGTTCGGTGGCGGCCTGTCCCTGGCCGCCGTCATCAGCTCCTCCGGACTGGCAGTCTGGATCGCGGAAAGCCTGGGCATCTTCGGCACGCTGCCGGTGCTGGCCATGGTCCTGCTGATCACCACGGTCATCCTGTTCCTCACCGAGGTCACCAGCAACACCGCCACTGCCGCAGCCTTCCTGCCTCTGGTGGGTGCTCTGGCCCTGGCCCAGGATGTATCGCCGATCCTCTTCGCCGTACCCGCGGCAGTAGCCGCCAGCTGCGCCTTCATGATGCCGGTGGCCACGCCGCCGAACGCCATCGTGTTCGGTACCGGCCACATGAAGATCAGCGACATGATCAATGCCGGCTTCAAGCTCAACCTCGCCGGCGTCGCCATTGTCGGCATCATGGCCTACTACCTGATGTTCTGGGTGTTCGGCCTCTGAGACTCTCAGTGTGACAAGGAACCGCCGCCTGGCAACGGGTCGGCGGTTTTTTGTTGCTCGGCCCACAGCCGGGCATAGGCGCCATTGGCAGCGAGCAGCTGCTGATGGCTGCCGCGTTCGACAATGCGGCCCTGATCCAGCACCAGAATCTGCTCGGCATGGACTATGGTCGACAGCCGGTGGGCAATCGCCAGTGTCGTACGCCTTTGCGAGACCAGATTCAGGGCGTCCAGGATGCGCCTTTCGGAATGGGTGTCCAGCGACGCCGTGGCCTCGTCCAGAATCAGCACCGGCGGATTCTTCAGCAGCACCCGGGCGATGGCAATACGCTGCTTCTCGCCGCCGGACAGTTTGAGCCCACGCTCACCCACCTGGGTTTCCAGCCCCTGGGGAAGGCGCTTGATGAACTCCTCCAGCTGGGCCAGACGCAGCGCCTCCCAGATCTCCTCCTCGGTTGCTCCCGGGCGCCCGTAGGCGATATTGAAACCGATGGTATCGTTGAACAGCACGGTATCCTGGGGCACCACGCCGATGTGGGCGCGCAGGCTCTGCTGGGTCACCTCGCGGATATCCTGCCCATCGATGCGGATGCAGCCCTGATCCACGTCATGGAACCGGAACAACAGGCGCGCCAGAGTCGATTTGCCGGCCCCGCTGGGGCCGACCACGGCCAGGGTATGGCCGGCGGGAATGGTAAAGCTGACCTCATGCAGTATGGGCCTGTCCGCCTGATAGGCAAAGCAGACGCCTTCGAAACGGACGTCGCCCCCCGTCACCTGCAGCGCTGGCGCCTGGGGCAGGTCCTGCACCTTCACCGGCGCCTCCAGCAGACCGAACAGGCGCTCGATGTTGATCAGGGCCTCGCGGATCTCCCGGTAGATGAAGCCGAGGAAGTTGAGCGGGATGAACAGCTGAATCATGTAGGCGTTGATCATCACAAGCTCCCCCAGGGTCATGGCGCCGCTGGCCACCTGGCTGGCGGCCATCACCATGAGCAGGGTCACCGAGCCGGCAATGATGAAGGCCTGACCGGAATTCAGTGCCGACAGCGACAGCCGCGTCTTCATTCTCGCGGTCTCCCACCCGGCCAGATGAGCATCGTACTGGCGCGCCTCGAACGCCTCGTTGCCGAAGTACTTCACCGTCTCGTAGTTCAGCAGGCTGTCCACCGCCCGGGTATTGGAACTGTTGTCCAGCTTGTTGCTCTCGCGCACAAAGCGGTTTCGCCACTCGGTGAAACTGATGGTGAACAGCCCGTACACCAGCACTGACCCCAGCACCGCCAGGGCGTACATCGGGCTGAAGTTGACCAGCAGGATGCCGGCGATCAGGGCGATCTCCAGTACCGTCGGGATGATGTTGAACACCATGAATCGGAGCAGGAAGCTGATGCCGCTGGTGCCCCGTTCGATATCCCGGGCCAGTCCGCCGGTACGTCGGGACAGATGGAAGCTCAGGTCAAGCCGGTGCAGGTGCTCGAAAACCCTGAGGGAAATGCGACGCATCGCCCGCTCGGCTACTCGGGCGAATACCGCGTCGCGCAGCTCGGAGAAAAACACGGTGGCAAAGCGCAGCAGACCATAGCCGATCAGCAGGGCCACGGGCACCAGCATCAGCGACTCGGGGCTGTTCTCGAAGTGCTCGACGATCAGCTTGAGCACCCAGGGGACCGCCACACCAGCCAGCTTGGCCAGCACCAGGCAGGCCATGGCGAGCAATACCCGGCCCCGGAACTCGCTCAGATAGGGCAGCAGACTGCGGATGATCCGCCAGTTGACCGGACCAGCGGAATATTGACTATCGCTACGGGGGCGCACGCATTACCTCGGGAAGCCATTTTGCCGAGCCGGCAGTCTAGCATTCCCGAGGTGGCACGGGGGCAGTGCGGATTCAGCCCTCCTGCTCCAGGCCTGCACGGCGCGGATCGACGACCTTGAGCTCGTCCGCTGTCGGTGCCGGCGCCGTGTCCCAGCCCACCAGCAGCAGCGTCGTGGCGACCCCGAACAGCAGCCCTACCCAGGGCTCGAAGAAGGCCAGACCGGCACCTATCATCAGTACCGCGCCGCGGGAGGCGTTGTTGGTGGGAATGCCCATGGCGATATAGGCACAGGCAAAGCCGGTAAGCACCAGGGTCAGAGACAGGGCAATGCCCAGCAGCGGCTGCAGACCGGTCAGCAGCGGCAGCAGGAAGAACAGCACCGGAATGCCCATCCCGTAGTAGGAGATGAGTCCGCTGTGCAGACTGTCCATGGCTTCACGCCCCTGCTTCCAGCGCTGGACGATGATCACGTGAACGCCGGTCCACATGGCACCCTGGGTCGGGAACACCGGGGCGATGACCCCCATCAGTGCGTTGCGGATCGCCAGGGCCAGGTGAGAACGGGTCGGGTTGATATCGATGTGATCATCGGGACGACTCTTCTGCCCTTCGAGAATGACCTCGTTGCCGGTGACCAGATCACCGAACAGGATGATGTAGGTGATCAGCGCCAGCGGCATGGCCTGAAGCATCAGACTGACACTCGGAAAACCGATGGAGAACGGCGACATCTTGGCCCACATGTCGCCAACCGGCGGAATCAGGATGCCCCACTGGACGTTGTAGTCCACCTCGCCGACCAGCGGGCCGACAACGGCCGCCACCAGAAAGCCCGGCAGCAGCCCCAGCGCGGCGATCAGCGCTACCCAGCGATATTTCTCGCGCCAGCGCTGCATGGGCAGCGAGAAGGCGAAGATCAGGCAGACCGCACAGGCCAGGGCCGTGGCAATCGGCTGCTGCAGCAAAAATCGCTCCGCATCATCGATGAATACCCGCTTGAGGGCCGCCAGCGCGGCGCCGAGAATGATGCCGGCCTTGAGGGTGTCCGGCAGCCAGACAATGAAGCGTCGGCCCAGCCCGGTGACACCCAGCACGAACAGCAGCAGAGCGAAGTCCAGCGACAGTGCGGCCATGGCCTGCAGGCGCAGACTCGGGTCCTCGCCTATGCCGATGGCGAAGGCCAGTACCAGCGGCAGCGCCGGAGTCAGCCAGCCCGGCGCGTAGGGTTCGCCGAACACGATCAGGGCACTGCTGATGAGTATCGAATGGATCATGGAGGCCGCCACCGCCTCCTCGAAGGTCAGACCGAAGAACATGGTCATGATGGGAATCAGCGACAGCCCGGTGGCAGCGGCGATGAAGATGCCCTGCAGCAGCTCCGGCCAATACAGCCGGGTGTGGTAGAAGGGCATGCGGAAGGTGAAAGGCCCCCAGCGCCAGCCTGGCAGCTCAGGTCTAGACATGTGTAACTCCCTGGTTGTTGTTATTGGTCTGTTGCCAGTATCCGTCGGCGGCGCAGCGGACTCCAGCCACCGCCACCGTTATCCATGCGCTGAATATCACCCGTTATGGTCATCCCTGCCCTGCCCCGCCGACCCTATCGGAAGACCTCTGGCCGGGGCCTCAGCGCGAGGTGTCCGGCACAGGCAACGCCATGGTTTCGGCGAAGAACAGCCGCATCTGGCGGAAGGCGCGGTCGGCCACCCGCGCATCATACATGGCCTGTCCGGGGAGATTGGCGGTGGGATCGGTGAAGGAGTGTACCGCGCCGCCGAAGCTGAGCAGCTGCCAGTCATCTGTCCTGGCATTGCGCATTTCCGCCTCGAAGTCGACCACCTGCTGCGGCGGGACATAGGGATCGTCCGCACCATGCAACACCAGCACCGGAGACTTCACTGCTCCCGGCTTGGTCGGCAGGCCGGTATCCAGGTTGCCGTGGAAGGACACCACGCCGCTGAGGGCTGTGCCGGACCGCGCCAGCTCCAGCACCGAAGTGCCACCGAAACAGAAGCCGATGGCGCCCATGCGGGAGGTATCCAGCAGCTCGGCCGCCTCCCGACGGAACACCTCCAGCGCGGCATTGACCCGGGTGCGCATCAGCTCGGTGTCACCCTTCACCGCACCGGCGGCGGCACCGGCCTGGGCAGCATCCGCCGGGCGGATGTGCCTGCCGTACATGTCGGCGATGAACACCACATAGTCGCTGCCGGCAGCGCGCCAGGCCTTCTTCGCGGCATTCTCGGTGACCCCCATCCAGTTCGGCACCATCAGCAATCCCGGACGGGGCGCGGTGACGCTGTCATCGTAGACCAGCAGTCCCTGGAAGACTTCGCCGTCGATGTGGTAGTCCACCGTGCGGGTGGCCATGTCCGCCTGGGCCAGGGACGCGCTGCCGGCCAGTATCAGAGTGGTAAGTAACCTGTTCATGTGTGGTCGCCTGCATTGCAAGGGGAAATGCCAGACAGCATAGACGATGCAGGGGGGATATGGGGCGGGCCCGGATGGGGGAGCCGTCAGTCGCGCTGACCGTGCAGCTTGAGCATGAGTTCGGCTTCGCTGCGACTGAGTCCACAGGCCTGCATCAGGTCATCGGTACTGGCGCCCATCTGTACCAGTCGACTGGCCTGGTTGTAGGGCATGCCCTGGACATCCTGCTGCTCCACCCGCTGCTGGCGGTTTTCCAGCTGACCCAGCTTCTCGCGCAGGCTGAGCAACTCCTCGCCCATGCGGATATTGCTCTGCTGGTACTCCGCGAGTTTCTGTCCCAGCTTGTCGATACGGGCATCCAGCCGGGCCTGCTGCTCGTGCTGGAGGCGGGCCAGCCGTCGCTGGCCGAGGAGGCTGGCAATCAGCAACGACACCAGTGTCCCCAGCAGCAGCCCCGCACCCAGAAGCAGCCAGCGTTCATCCATGGGCGTCAGATATCCTGCAACTCTGCCCACTCGTCATCGGTCATCATCTTTTCCAGATCGACCAGAATCAGCAGCTCGTCATTCTTGTTGCATACGCCCTGGATGAACCTGGCCGCCTCGTCAGTACCAACATGCGGCGCGGTCTCGATCTCGGACTGTCGCAGGTAGACCACCTCGGCGACACTGTCGACCAGAATGCCGACCACCTGGCGGTCCGCCTCGATGATCACGATACGGGTCTGCTCGGTCACCGGTGCCGGCGCCAGGCCGAAGCGCTGGCGGGTGTCGATCACAGTGACCACATTGCCACGCAGGTTGATGATGCCCAGCACATACTCGGGGGCGCCGGGAACAGGAGCAATTTCGGTGTGGCGCAGGACTTCCTGCACCTGCATCACATTGATCCCGTAGGTCTCGTTATCCAGGCGGAAGGTCACCCATTGCAGAATCGGATCTTCGGCGGTCTGTGCGGTGTTGTTCTTCATCGTTCTCGTATCTCGACGTCAATGCCCCGTTCCCGGCCATGCTCGGCTTCGAAGGGTGGCGATAGTTGCATCCTAAACGGGCCCCGGTGTCTTTACCAGCGCGACTCAACTGCTGTGGCTGATGAGCGCAGCCAGGGCTCCGACATCCAGCAGGGCGCACATGTGGTCGATGACGATTCCGGCCAGCCACGGCCGTTTACCCGCCCCCGAACGCCATTTCACCTGGGCCGGATCCAGACGGACGGACTCGCTGACGCTGTGTACCGCCAGCCCCCAGTCGAATCCCTGTATGGAGATCACGTAACGCAGCTCTTCACGCAGCTCGGGATGGTACCGCTCGGGCATCACCCAGCGGGCGGTATCCACTACCCTGAGACTGCCCTGCCCGGTCGGCAGCAGGCCGAGGAACCAGTCCGGCTGACCGAACAGCGGAGTGATGGGGCCATCCAGAGGGTGAATGCTGCCAAGGGAAACCAGCGGGACCGCCAGGGTCAGGCCGCCCACATCGAACAGCAAGGCATCGAAGGGCTGCTCACGCCAACTGCCGCCGGGCACCGGAGCAGCCGCCTGCGGGGTGGGCTCGGGTTCTGCCGGTGTTGCCGGGGTCTCCACCGGGGACAGCGCCTGCGGCGTGCGTGCCTCGGCTGCGGGGGACACCGGCACATCGGGCACACTCTGCTCGGCCAGCGCCAGATCGGCGGCCGCCTCCTGCAGCAGCGAGTCCAGATAGCATTGCAGCGTCTGGGCAGGTACATAATGCTGAACAGCCAGCGAATCGCTCATCAGGCAGTCTCCTCGGATCGGGCCACACTCTGCACCAGCAGATACCGCAGCAACGCCCGGTATGCCAGCACCCCCCTGGCGTTGGGCTCCAGCTGTGACGGTACAACGCCCGCCAGGCTGGCGTCTCGCAGCTTGGTGTCAATGGGGATGTAGGCCTGCCACATCTGTTCGGCATAGTCGTTGCGCAGTTTGCGCAGGGTGCTCAGGGACGCCTGGGTCCGGCGGTCGAACAGCGTCGGCACTATGGTATAGGGCAGCGCCCGGCGCCGGGACCGGTTGACCATGGTCAGGGTGTGCACCATGCGTTCCAGCCCCTTCAGCGCCAGGAATTCCGTCTGGACAGGCACTATCAGTCGCTGGCAGGCGGCCAGGGCGTTGATCATCGAGACACCAAGCAGCGGTGGGCTGTCGATGATGACGAAGTCGAACTCCCCCTGCAGCTGCTCCAGGGCGCGTGACAGAACCAGGCCGAAGCCGCCCTGGGTGGCCGACTGACGTTCCAGTGTAGCCAGCGACGTGCTGGAGGGCAGCAGCCTGATGCTGTCGTGGGACGTCGTCAGCAGCAGGGCCGCCGCCAGCCCATCGGGCACGCTGCCCTGATGCTGGAACAGGTTGAACACGCTGCTGGTCAGCTGGTCGGGGTCATGTCCGAAGTAGCTGGTCATGGAGCCATGGGGGTCCAGATCGACCACCAGCACGCGCTGGCCCTGATCGGCCAGCAGACCGGCCAGGGCCACGGTCGAGGTGGTCTTGCCCACGCCGCCTTTCTGATTGGCCACAGCCCATACCTTCATCGCACTGCTCCCGTTGTCCGTCGCATCAGCCCGGTCCCACATCCTGCGCCGCCTCGCTGCGCGCCTGGCGCATGCTCGGCAGGTCACCTTCCGGGCCCTGGTGGCGCCGGTCGGTATAGCGTGATACCAGCAGCACTACGCGGCGGTTGGCGCGGCGACCGGCTTCGGTACTGTTATCGGCAATCGGTCGATGTTCTCCATAGCCGACCGCAGCCAGGCGCCCGGCTTCGATGCCGCCGGCGCTGAGCATGCGCACGACAGTGGCAGCCCGGGCGGCAGACAGCTCCCAGTTGGTGGGATAGAGCCGCGAGCGGATCGGCAGGTTGTCGGTGAACCCCTCCACGTGGATGGGATTGTCGTAGGGTGCCAGGATGCCGGCGATACGTTCGATCAGGTCGAAGGCGCTGTTCAGGGGCAGCGCATCACCGCTGGGAAACAGCAGGCTGGAGCTCAGTTCGATCTCGATCCACAGCTCGTTGGCGTGCACCCGCAGGTCGCCGACGCTGATCAGCTCGCCGAAGGCGGCCTGCATGGCGTCGGCAATATCCTCGAGCGGATCCTGACTGCCGCTGCCGCTGGTGCCGCCTTCGCTGGCGACGGACTCCGCCACCTGGGTTGGCGTGGGTGAGCGCGGAATGACCTCCCCCAGCTGTATCGGATCCAGGGTTTTCGGGGCCTGGCTGAACACCCCCATCAGCGATTCGGTCAGGACCTTGTACTTGCCCTCGTTGACCGAGGAGATGGAGTACATGACCACGAAGAAGGCAAACAACAGGGTGATGAAGTCCGCGTAGGACACCATCCAGCGTTCGTTGTTGGCGTGCTCTTCTTCCCGATGCCTGCGCATGGATCAGTCCAGGAAGCCTTCGAGCTTCATTTCGATGGAGCGGGGATTCTCGCCCTCGGCAATGGACAACAGACCCTCGAGGATCATTTCCTGGTATCGGGACTGTTCGAGCACCACCGCCTTGAGCTTGGCGGCCACCGGCAGCAGGAAGAGGTTGGCCAGGGCCACCCCGTAGATGGTGGCCACGAAGGCCACGGCAATGCCGCTGCCCAGCATGGACGGATCGGCCAGGTTGCCCATGACATGAATCAGGCCCATGACCGCCCCGATGATGCCAATGGTAGGAGAGTAGCCGCCCATGCTTTCATAGACCCTGGCCGCCCGCAGGTCGCGGTTCTCCCGGGTGATCAACTCGACTTCCAGGATACTGCGCAGGGTATCGGCCTCGCAGCCGTCGGCAAGCAGCTGCAGCCCCTTGCGTGCGAACAGATCCGGCTCCATATCCGCGGAGGCCTCCAGACCCAGCAGACCTTCCTTGCGAGCCATGTTGCTCCAGTTGACCACCTGGCCTATGCCCTCGCGAAATGGCGCACGGGGTGCACGGAACACCCAGCCGAGCATGGCCAGGGCCCGTTTGAAAACCGCCAGCGGGGTCTGGATGAAGGCTGCCCCCAGGGTACCACCGACCACGATGAGCGCCGCCGGGCCATTGACCAGCGCGCCGATATGCCCCCCCTCCAGGTGGTTGCCACCTATGATGGCGACCAGCGCCAGCAGCAGCCCGATGACACTGAGGATATCCATCAGCCCAGCTCCGTCAGATAACGGGCGATCTCGTCCAGATCGTACACGCCGTCTGCCAGGTTGGCCTTGACCACCGCCATGGGCATGCCGTAGATCACGCAGCTCGCCTCGTCCTGGGCCCATACGGTGCTGCCGGCCTGCTTGAGCATGCGTGCCCCTTCCCGGCCATCGGCACCCATTCCGGTAAGTACTATCGCCAGCACCTTGTCCTGCAGGGCGCGGGCGGCCGAGCCGAAGGTCACATCCACGCTGGGCTTGTAGTTGAGACGCTCGTCCCCGGGCAGAATGCGTACGGTACCGCGCGCGTCGATCATCATCTGCTTGCCGCCCGGTGCCAGCAGAGCCACACCCGGGCGCAGCATGTCACCGTCCACCGCCTCCCGGACACTGATCTGGCAAAGCTTGTCGAGGCGTTCGGCAAAGGCCGTGGTGAAGGTCCCGGGCATGTGCTGGATCAGCAGTATGGGGGCGGGAAAACTGGCAGGCAACCGGGTCAGAATCTTCTGCAGGGCAACCGGCCCGCCGGTGGAGGTGCCTATGGCCACCAGCTTGTAGCTGCGCTTGCGTGGCGCCGCACTGCGCCGGACGGGCTCGGCCGGGGCCGGCGCCCGAGCCGTTGCAGCAGCCCGTGGAGCCAGGGGCTGACGCGCCGCTGGCGCAGGGGCAGCGGACGCCACCGGTGCCGCAGCCGCGCCCAGTCCCAGGGAGCGCCGGTTGCTGCGCGCCAGCGCGTGGACGCGCTCGCAGAGCAGCTGGCGAACCTTTTCCGGGTGGCGGGAGATATCCTCGAAATTCTTCGGCAGGTAGTCCGCGGCACCGGCGTCCAGGGCATCGAGACTGACCCGCGCGCCCTCATAGGTCAGCGAGGAGAACATGAGCACGGGTGTGGGCTGACGCTGCATGATCTGGCGCACGGCGGTAATGCCGTCCATCACCGGCATCTCGTAGTCCATGGTGATCACGTCCGGATGCAGGGCCAGTGTCTGCTCCACCGCCTCCTGGCCGTTGGTGGCTGTCCCCACCACCTGAATCTGAGGATCGGCACCGAGGATCTCCGCTACCCGCCTGCGGAAGAAGCCCGAGTCGTCCACCACCAGTACCTTGATCAATGCGCTCTCCTAGCCCTTTCGCGCATAGCGCTTGAGCAGTCCCGGGATGTCCAGGATCAATGCGATCCTGCCATCACCGGTGATGGTCGCCCCGGCCATGCCGGGCGTTCCCTGCAGCATTCCGCCCAGGGGCTTGATGACCACCTCTTCCTGTCCTACCAGTTGATCCACCACGAAGCCCACGCGCTGGGTACCGACCGACACTATCACCACACTGGCCGCGGTCCGGTCGATCTCCTCAGAGGCCCCGGGCATCAGCCAGCGCTTGAGCCAGAACAGCGGCAGCGCCTTGTCCCGCACCAGGATCACCTCCTGCCCGTCAACCACATTGGTCCGCGACAGATCCAGATTGTAGATCTCGTTGACGTTCACCAGCGGCAGGGCAAAGGCCTGACGACCGAGCATGACCATGAGGGTCGGCATGATGGCCAGGGTCAACGGCACCTTGATCGAGATACGGGTGCCCTGCCCCTTGGTCGACTCGATGGCGATGGTGCCGTTGAGCTGGGAGATACGGGTGCGCACCACATCCATGCCGACACCCCGCCCGGAGACGTCGGATACCTCGGTCTTGGTCGAGAAACCCGGCGCCAGGATCAGGTTGAAGCATTCGGACTCGCTCAGGCGTTCCGCAGCATCCCGATCCATCATGCCCTTCTCCACCGCCTTGGCACGCAGCACCTCGGCGTCCATGCCCTTGCCATCGTCGCTGATGGTCAGCAGGATGTGATCGCCTTCCTGGCGGGCGGCCAGCACCATCTGACCGACCCGCGGCTTGCCGGCTGCCTCGCGCTCCTCGGGGGATTCGATGCCGTGATCGACCGCGTTGCGCACCAGGTGCACCAGCGGATCGGCGAGGGCCTCCACCAGGTTCTTGTCCAGATCGGTTTCCTCACCGACCAGTTCGAGATCGATTTCCTTTTTCAGGCTGCGCGAGAGGTCCCGTACCACCCGGGGGAAACGACCGAAGACCTTCTTGATCGGCTGCATGCGGGTCTTCATCACCGAGGCCTGCAGGTCCGCAGTCACCATGTCCAGATTGGCCACCGCCTTGGTGAGTTCCTCATCCTCGCTGGTCAGCCCCAGACGGGTCAGTCGGTTGCGCACCAGTACCAGCTCGCCGACCATGTTCATGATCTCGTCCAGCCGGGCGGTATCCACCCGCACTGTGGTTTCGGCCGCAGCGCCATGGTCGGCGCCGGCTTCGCTGCGTCGGGGGGCGGGTTTGGGCGCCGGCTTTTCCTCCGCTGCCGGAGGGGCTGGCGGTTGCGGCTTCGCCGCTTCCGGCGCAGCGGGCGCGGGGGCGCTTACCGGCGTCGGCGTGGTCGCCGCCCCCGGCCCACGGCCGGGACCGTGCAGTTCATCCAGCAGGGATTCGAATTCGTCATCAGTAATGAGATCCTCATCTCCGGCCACCGGCGTGGCCGGGACGCTCGGGACGGCGGTCGGCTGACTGCCGGGTCCCTTGCCGGTGCCGTGCAGCTGGTCCAGCAGGGCTTCGAACTCGTCATCGGTGATCTCGTCGCCGTTGGCATGACCGTCAGCAGCGGCGGGCGCTTCACCGGCCTCCGGGCCGACATGCAGAGCCTCGAGCAGCAGCTCGAACTCGTCATCGGTAATATCGCCATCTGCCTCCAGCACCGGCTCGGCCATCGTGGCCACCACAGGCGCAGCCGGAGCGGCTGGAGCGGCCACGACCTGCTGGGCAGGCTGGGCGAGCGCGGACAGGGCTTCAAGCAGCGCTGGAGCGGCCGGCGTCGGCTCCTCACCATCGCGCACCTGGGCAAACATGCTGTTGATGCTGTCCAGCGCCTGGAGCACCACATCCATCAGCTCGGCGTCGACCTGACGCTCGCCCTTGCGCAGGATGTCAAAGACGTTCTCCGCAATGTGACAGCAGGTTACCAGAGCCTCGAGCTGCAGGAAGCCGGCGCCGCCCTTGACGGTATGAAAGCCACGGAAAATGGCGTTGAGCAGATCGCTGTCGTTGGGGCGATTCTCCAGTTCCACCAGCTGTTCAGATAACAGCTCCAGTATCTCTCCGGCCTCGACCAGAAAGTCCTGGAGAATCTCTTCATCCGCATCAAAGCTCATTCCACGCTCCCTCAGAACCCCAGACTGGACAGGAGGTCATCCACCTCATCCTGCCCCGACACCACATCATCCCTCTTATCGGCATGAATCTGCGGACCTTCAGCCTGCGAAGCAGATTTTCTCTCCTCGGGGTCGGGCAGCTCATGCTGGATACCGGCGATGCGGTCGACCTGCCCCGCCATGCGCACCAGGTTGAGCAGGCTCTCCTCGACGTCATGGACCAGTGTGATGACCCGCTTGATCACCTGCCCGGTGAGATCCTGATAATCCTGGGCCATGAGAATGTCATTGAGGTTGCTGGATACCTCGGCGCTATGCTTCTCGCTGCGCTCGAGAAAGTCCATGATGCTGCGGGACAGGTTGCGGAACTCCTCGGCGGTCATTTCCCTGCGCTGCAGGCGCTTCCATTCCTCGCGCAGGGCAGCCGCTTCCTTACCGAGCTGACTGACCACCGGCGCGCTGCTCTCCACCAGGTCCATGGTCCGGTTGGCGGCCTTGTCGGTGAGCCTGACGACGTAGTCAAGGCGATCGGAGGCGTCGGCTATCTTCGAGTGCTCGCCATGCTCGGAGCCGAAGGAGCGTGCGGTATCCAGCTGAAAGCTGATGATCGAGTTGTGCAGTGCCCGGGTCAGCTTGCCGACTTCGTAGTACAGCCCCCGGTCGCGGGCCTGATTGATCGCATGGATGACCATGACCGCTTCCTTGTAGTCACCCTCCTCCAGATGCTCTACAAGCTTCTGCGCGTTCGTCTTGAGCGATTGCTCGAATTCCTCGGCGGTCGTCTGACCGGCGTTCCCGCTCAATACCATGTCAGTCCCCTTGCTACTTGGCTTCGATGCGCTCGAAGACCTTTTCGATCTTCTCCTTGAGCGCCTGGGCGGTGAAGGGTTTGACCACGTAGCCGTTGACCCCGGCCTGGGCCGCTTCGATGATCTGGTCGCGCTTGGCTTCGGCCGTGACCATCAGCACCGGCAGGGTCTTGAGGCGCTCGTCGGCACGCACCGCACGCAACAGATCGATGCCGCTCATGCCCGGCATGTTCCAGTCGGTGACCAGAAAATCGAAATTGCCATGCTGCAGCATCGGCAGCGCCGTGGTGCCATCATCCGCCTCGGCAGTATTGGTGAAGCCGAGGTCACGCAACAGGTTCTTGATGATGCGCCTCATCGTCGAAAAGTCGTCGACGATGAGAATTTTCATGTTCTTGTCCAATTACCGCCTCCATATAAACCGAGCAGGGGCATCCGGCGTGCACCCCACGAAAACTGCCACCTCAGCAAAGGGTGAGATATGAATTCAATCGTCCCGCCAGTCGGCCATGCGGGCCCGCAGGCGCGCTGCGCACTGGCTGTGCAGTTGACTGACCCGGGACTCGCTGACGCCCAGCACGGCGCCGATTTCCTTGAGATTCAACTCCTCGTCGTAATACAGCGACAGTATCAGTCGCTCCCGTTCAGGCAGCTTGTCGATTGCCTCGGCCAACGCCTCGCGAAATCGCGCATCCTCCAGCCCCTCAAAGGGCGAAGCCTCCGCTTCGGCTTCGCCGGGGGCACCGGCTTCCAGCAGTTCGTCGAAGCTGAACAGCCTGCTGCCCGCGGTGTCGCCGAGAATCGCATGATATTCCTCGAGGCTCATATCCAGTTCGGCCGCCACCTCATGATCTTTAGCGTCACGGCCAACACGGGCCTCGACGGCACGAATGGCGCTGCTGACCAGGCGCGTGTTGCGATGGACCGAGCGGGGGGCCCAATCGCCCTTGCGTACATCATCCAGCATGGCGCCACGTATGCGTATACCGGCATAGGTCTCGAAGCTGGCACCCTTTCCATGGTCGAACTTGCGAGCGGCCTCGAGCAGGCCGAGCATGCCGGCCTGAATCAGATCCTCCACCTGCACGCTGGCCGGCAGCCGGGCCAGCATGTGGTAGGCAATGCGCTTGACCAGGGGTGCGTATTCCTCAACCAGCCGATCCTGGGTGCGGGCGGCGGCCGCAGCGCTGGCGTACATCCTGGCGCCACCACCGGAAATGTTACTCATCCTCTGGCCCTGTGGCAGGGTCATTGCGCTGCACCAGGCGTTCCAGGAAGAACTCCAGGTGCCCTCGGGGCGTCGATGGCAGCGGCCAGGCGTCGACCTTGCGGGCTATGGTGCGGATAGCCAGGGAGACCCGGCTGCGGGGGAACAGATCGAAGGTCGCCCGCTGCTTCTGCGCCGCCTTGCGCACCGACTCGTCATAGGGCACCGCACCGACGTACTGCAGGGCCACATCCAGGAAACGGTCGGTGACCTGCAGCAGCTTGTTGAAGACGTTGTGCCCTTCCTGCGGGCTGTGGACCATGTTCGCCAGCACCCGGAAGCGCGTCACCCCATGGTCCCGGCTGAGCAGCTTGATCAGGGCGTAGGCGTCGGTGATGGAGGTGGGCTCGTCGCAGACCACCACTATCACCTCCTGGGCGGCGCGCACGAAACTGACCACGGAGTCGCCGATGCCGGCGGCGGTATCGATCAGCAGTATGTCCAGCTCGTCACCGATGTCGCTGAAGGCCTGGATCAGCCCGGCATGCTCCCGCGGCCCCAGATTGACCATCTCGGCTGCGCCGGAGGCCGCCGGTACGATGCGGATGCCTCCTGGGCCGTTGACCATGACCTCGCGCAGCGAACAGGTGCCGGAGAGCACATCGGCCAGGGTCGCCTGGGGTCGCAGACCCAGCTGCACATCGACATTGGCCAGTCCGAGGTCTGCATCCATCAGCACAACGCGGCGTCCCAGCTCGGCCAGTGCCAGGGCAAGGTTGACCGACACGTTGGTCTTGCCAACGCCGCCCTTGCCTCCGGTGACTGCAACTACCTGAACCGATTGATTGCCCATCTGTACGCTGCCCTTATCCAATCGTTAACTTGCGCGCTGTGCGTGAAGTATACCGGCAAAAACATCCGCCATGGTCTGATCCTCGGCAACCTCATTACCGATCAGACCGACCGCCCGGCTTACCAGCTGATGACCGACGCCGCGGGCCAGATCATCGGGAATGCGCTGGCCATCTGCCATATAGGCTACCGGCAGTCGCTGCTCGATGGCCAGACCGAGGGCTTCACCCAGACTGCCGGCCTCGTCCACCTTGGTCAGAATGCAACCGGCCAGCGCACAGCTGCTGTAATTGTGCCATGCCGCCTTGAGCACCCGGTACTGACTGGTTGCGGCCAGCACCAGCAGCGTGCTGACCCGGTCACCCAGCGCCGCCAGCTCCTTGAGCTGACCCCGCAGCTGCGGATCCTGGGCCTGCAGGCCGGCGGTATCCACCAGCACCAGGCGCTTGTTGGCAAATTCGTCGAGCACGTCCTGCAGACTGTGCTGCTCATCCACCACACGCACCGGCACATTGAGGATGCGCCCCAGGGTGCGCAGTTGCTCATGGGCGCCGATACGGAAGGTATCCATGGTCACCAGGGCGACATGCTCACTGCCGTGCTTGAGCACATAACGTGCAGCCAGCTTGCCCAGGGTGGTGGTCTTGCCGGCGCCGGTCGGGCCGACCAGGGCAATCACCCCGCCCTGGTCGATCGGCTCGCTGCGCATCACCGGAATACTCTGCGCCAGATGGGCCAGCAGCAGGCGCCAGGCCTGGCGGATGTCCGTCACCTCCTCCACCTTGCTCAGCAGCGACCGGCAGAGGTCGGCCGGCAGGCCCAGATGAACCAGACGCCGCCACAGGCTGGCCTGGCGGGGTTGCTGCTGATTGACCTTGCCCCAGGCCAGACTGCCCAGCTGGGATTCCAGCAGATCGCGCAGACCGGCGATTTCTGCCCGCATGACATCCAGGCTGTCGGCAGCGGGCGCTGCGGCAGCCGATGCTGCGGCGGCCGCCGGGGCTTCCGCAGCCGGCGCGGCACGCTCGTTGTTCAGGCGATCGAGCAGCTCCCGGGCAACCGGCGAGCCTCGCTCGGCGGCCTGACGCATGCTGTCTCCAAATAATTGACGGTTGACACTGGGCCCGGCCGCTGGTGTTTCTCCCGCCTGCAGGCTGGCCCGGGCGCTGAGAATACGCTCCTGGGTCTTCTTCAGCTCGGTGTCCAGGCCAGGCGTCGGCGGGGTCAGGCGCGGCGCTTCGTAATCCAGCGCCGCGGTCAGTTCGATACCGCCGGCAACACGTCGGTTGGCGATGATGGACGCGTCCGCCCCCATCTCGTCACGGACCAGTTTCATGGCCGAGCGCATATCAGCGGCAAAAAAACGTTTTACTCTCATGGCCTGACCTCACCCTGTAATCAATTCTGTCCGACGGTGGCAACGATGGTGACCTGTTTGCTGTCCGGGATTTCCTGGTACGACAGCACATGGGCGCCGGGGGCGGCATAGCGAACGAACTTCGCCATCATGTTGCGGATCGGTCCGGCCACCAGCAGGATTGCCGGCTTGCCCTGCATTTCCTGCCGCTGAACCATGTCCGCCAGGGAGCGCTGCAGCTTCTCCGCCATACCCGGTTCCAGAAGAATGCCGTCATCGTTGCCCTGCCCGGCCTTCTGCACACTCTGAAGCAATATCTGTTCCAGCTTGGGATCCAGGGTAATCACAGGCAGCTCGGCCTCAAGTCCCACAAGGCCCTGGACAATGGAACGGGACAGCGCCACGCGCACGGCGCCGATCAGCGCGCCAGTATCTTGACTCTTGCCCGACTGGTTGGCGATGGCTTCGGCAATGGTCCGGATGTCGCGCACCGGCACCTGTTCCTGCAACAGTCCCTGCAACACCTTGAGCAGCCCGGACAGGGAAATGATGCCCGGCACCAGCTCCTCGGCCAGCTTGGGCGAGGCCTTGGCCAGCACCTTGAGCAGCTGCTGCACTTCCTCGTGGCCGATCAGCTCGTGGGAGTGCTTGTAGAGAATCTGATTCAGATGGGTTGCCACCACGGTACTGACGTCAACCACCGTGTAGCCCAGGGACTGGGCCTGATCCTTCTGCGCCGGCTCGATCCACACCGCATCCAGACCGAAGGCCGGATCCTTGCCCGGGATACCCTTGATCTCGCCGAACACCTGCCCCGGGTTGATGGCCAGCTCGCGGTCGGCATGGACCTCGGCCTCTGCCACCCCGACGCCCATCAGTGTGATGCGATAGACGTTGGGCGCCAGGTCCAGGTTGTCGCGGATATGCACCGAGGGCATGAGAAAGCCCAGATCCTGGGACAGCTTCTTGCGGATGCCCTTGATGCGCGCCAGCAGCTGTCCGCCCTGACTGCGGTCGACCAGGGGGATCAGACGATAACCGACCTCCAGGCCGACCATGTCCACCGGAGTCACGTCGTCCCAGCCCAACTCCCGGGTCTCCGGACGCTGCAACGCCGGCAGCTGCGCCTTCTGCTCCTCGGCGGCCCGATCCTCTTCGGCCTTGATCTGCTGCCGGTGATGGATGAACCAGGCGCCGGCAGCGGCCAGCGCGCCGAGGCTGAGGAAGGAAAAGTGCGGCATGCCCGGAATCAGCCCCATGACCACCATGATGGCAGCGGCAATGGCCAGCGCCTTGGGCGAGGCAAACATCTGGCGCTTGACCTGGGCACCCATGTCCTCCGAGGTGGATACCCGGGTGACCATGATGGCGGCGGCCGTGGACAGCAGCAGGGAGGGAATCTGCCCAACCAGACCATCACCTATGGTGAGCAGCACATAGATGTGCCCGGCCTCGGTGAAGCTCAGCCCGTGCTGCCCCATGCCGATGATCAGCCCGCCGATGACGTTGATGAACAGGATCAGCAGGCCGGCCACGGCGTCGCCGCGCACGAACTTGCTGGCACCGTCCATGGAGCCGTAGAAATCGGCTTCCTGGGCCACTTCCAGACGGCGACGCTTGGCCTCCTCCTGATCGATCAGGCCGGCATTGAGGTCGGCATCGATCGCCATCTGCTTGCCCGGCATGGCATCCAGCGTGAAGCGCGCACTGACCTCGGAGATGCGCCCCGCGCCCTTGGTGACCACCACGAAGTTGATCACCATGAGGATGATGAAGACCACCAGACCGACGATGAAGCTGCCGCCGACCACCACCTGACCGAAGGCCTGGATCACCTTGCCCGCAGCCGCTGGCCCCTCGTGTCCGTAGAGCAGCACCACCCGGGTCGAGGCTACGTTCAGCGCCAGGCGCAGCAGGGTTGCCACCAGCAGGATGGTCGGGAAAGCGGCGAAGTCCAGTGGTCGCAGTGCATAGGCGCAGACCAGCAGCACCACCAGCGACAGGGCTATGTTGAAGGTGAAGAACACGTCCAGCAGGAAGGGCGGCACCGGCAGCATCATCATGCCGAGCATGGCCAGCAGAAGAATCGGCACCCCCAGGCTGCCATGGCGCAATCCGGCGAGGTTGCTGCGCATGCTGGTTAAGACTTGACTCTGATTGACGGCCATTCCCGGTCGGTCCCCGAAAACAATAAATTGACGTGTTAGTTCCCTTGAAGATCGATAAAGCAAGAACTGTTCCACAATTTCCGCGTCACTTCCCCGACGACCTGTGGGTTTGCCGTAGTATCAATGCACTGCCAGACTGCAGTGGTGCCAGCACTTTGAGATTGCCATGCGTGCCGTTTACGTATTCATCATGATGAGCCTCATGGCTGGCTGTTCAGTCCTGCCGCAGGCTGGCGACGCGCCCGATTCCAGGCCCGGACAACTGCACCTGGAAGCCGAGCAGCTGCTGGACCAGCCCCTGATCGATCCCCTGACCGCCTTTCTCGAGCAGTACGCCGACACCCATGCCCAGGCGCCGGAATTCCGACGCATCGCCCGCGAGCGTGACAGCCGCTGCCGTGCCATAGGTACCCGTTATGCCCGGCGTGCGCCGACGCCCGAGACCCTGGATGCGCTGCGGATCGGTTATCAGCGCTCCTGCCCGGCCCAGGTCGAG
Organism: Halopseudomonas sp. Lyrl_26; assembly: GCF_051948695.1. Lineage (NCBI taxonomy): Bacteria > Pseudomonadati > Pseudomonadota > Gammaproteobacteria > Pseudomonadales > Pseudomonadaceae > Halopseudomonas > Halopseudomonas sp. Lyrl_26. The sequence continues at coordinate 140,097 of NZ_JAYJLH010000005.1, read as the reverse complement.
GCCTTCGCTCGCCGTGTTCCGCCAGCGCCAGCACCGTCACCAGCAGCCCCCGCCGCCCCCAGTCCTGCTCCGGAGGCGCAGGGAACCAGCGACTGCTATCTGCTGTATGCCATCCGCAATACCCAGCAAGCACTGCCCGCCTGCACCCGCGCCGCCGAAGCCGGCGATGCCAAGGCCCGCCATCACCTGGCCAGCCTGCTGCGCGCGGATCAGGCCGTCACCGAGGCACGCCACTGGGCCCGGCTGGCGGCGGAGGCGGGTTACCCTCCGGGTCAGCTGCTGTATGCCGAACTGCTCCAGCTCGATCGTACCGATCAGGGCGATGAACAGGCGCTGCAACTGATCGAGGCGGCTGCCGAGGCAGGTCTGGCCGCGGCGCAGTATCAGGCCGGCATGGCCTGGCTCAACGGCGTCGGCGCGGAGCCGGATCGCACAAAGGCCATGCGCTGGCTGGAGCGGGCCGCCGGGCAGGACGAGATAGCGGCCCAATTGCAACTGGCACAGCTGCATGCCGAGCGCACCGCCGAAGCACCCGAGGTCAGGCAGTGGCTGCGGCGGGCCGCCTCCCTCGGCTCCGGCACGGGCCAGTACCTCCTCGGAATGAGCTATCTCGAAGGTGACGGGGGCCCGGCGGACCCGCTGGAGGCCTACGTGTGGCTCAGTCTGGCACTGCTCAATGGCGAGGTGCAGGCACAAAGTGCGGTCAGCCAGCTGGCCGCCCGACTGTCTCCCAGCCAACTGGCCATTGCCCGCCAGCGCATCAACGACGGCCGCCCCGGCCGCCTGCCCTGAGGTATCGCCATGGGCAGTCGCAAGAATTCCATCATGCTGGTGCTGCTGCTGTTGATCAGCCTGTTCGTGGCCGGCATGTGGCTGATCTCCAGCCTCAATCTGAGCTTCGCCGAACGGACCATGAGCGAGCAGCGGGAACGCCAGATTGCCGACACTTTCCATGCCAGCCTGGCCCGCATCAATGCCCATCACTTCCTGCTCGAGCGCAATGTGGCGACGCTGGTCCGCACGGGGGAGTTTCTGCTGCGCAATCAGCAGACCGCCGCCCTGCGCGAAGCAGAACGCAATCTGCTCAGGGTGCTCGACGATTTGCCCGAGGCCCGCGGCGGCGGCCTGCTGTTCCATCCCGGCAGCTATCGCGCCAGCGCCTTCGCCGTGCATGCCCGGCGGGGGCCGGCGGAATTGCGGTTGCTCACTGAGGCCGGAGACTTCGCCGACCCGTCACGCTACCTGCAGGCCCGTGAGCTGCTGGCCACGCCCCAGCCGCGCAGGGACTTTCACTGGAGCGAGGCCTATTACAAGCCCCAGCTGGACGAGGCGGTCATCAGCATCAGCGCCGCCATGCAGGATGAACGGGGGCGTTTTGCCGGGGTAGCCCTGCTGGACTGGCAGGCCAGCGAGATCATCCGGCTGGTCAGCTCCATCCGGGTCACCCCGGGCAGCTTCGCCTTTCTGCTGGATAGAGAGAACCGCAAGCTCTCCAGTCTGGCGAGTGCAGAGAATGATGCCCGTGCCCAGCAACTGATCGACGAGGTCATTGCCCTGCAACTGCCGGGCGGAGAAGCCAGCCCACCTCCGGCCGAACTGGTCAGCCGCTATCCCGCCTCCCCCATGCAGCATCGGCACTTCCAGGTTGACGGTGTCGACTACGCCCTGCTCCACGCCCCTACCGAGGCGGGCATGGTGTTCGGGATCGGCATCCCCCAGACCGAGATCGACGCGGTACTGGCGCCGATGCGCGAGAGCAACCTGCGCATCATGCTCGGTACCGTCAGCATCATGCTGCTGCTGTCCTGTGTGATCCTGTATCTGGTGGCCAATACCCTGCGCCAGCTCAGCAGCCTGTACACCGACGCGCTGACCGGGCTGCCCAACCGGGAGCGGCTGCTGCAGGACCTGGCCGGAGACGATCCCGCTACGCTGATACTGCTGAACATCGACGCGTTCCGGGAGATCAATGACTTCTTCGGCAGCAGCTGCGGCGATCATGTGATCCGTGAGGTAGCGGCCAGTCTGCTGGAACATCTCGCCCACTGGCGCCTCGGGCAGGCGCGCCTGTACCACATGCATGCCGACGAGATGGCCATACTGCTGCCCTCCGGCCACCCGCGGCAATTCGCCCCCTGGCTCGACAGCCTGCACGAGCGCATCGCCAGCCTGCCGGTGTACTGGCAAGGCCAGGCCATTACCCTGCAGGCCACCCTGGGGCTGGCCAGCACCAGCGCCTGCGACACCGCGCCCCTGAGCCGGGCACAGCTGCTGCCCTCGGCCAACATCGCGGTGAAGATGGCCCGACTGCAGAAGCTCAACTACCTGATCCATGACCCGGCCCACGACCTGCGCGACAGCTACGAACAGAACCTGCTGTGGGCCACCCGTCTGCGCCAGGCGCTCGAGGAGGGACGCATGGTGCCCTTCTTCCAGCCGATCCTGAATCTGGCCACCAATCGGATCGACAAGTACGAGTGCCTGGTGCGCATGCTCGATGAACAGGGCAACCCCATCAGTCCCATGGCCTTCCTGCCGGTTGCCCGGCGCATCCGTCTGTACCGCCTGATCACCCGCAGCATGATCGACCAGTGCCTGGCCCGCTTCGCCGACAGCGAGCTGCACTTTTCCCTCAATCTGGCCTGCGACGATCTGCTGGACGAAGAGCTGAGCGAGTACCTGCTGTCACGCCTGCAGGCCCCCTCGCTGGCGCGGCGGGTGATCTTCGAGATCCTCGAGTCGGAAGGCATAGAGAACTACCAGCAGGTACGGCGCTTCATCGACCGGGCCAAGCACCTGGGCTGCCGCATCGCCATCGACGACTTCGGCACCGGCTACTCCAACTTCGAGCATCTGCTGCGCCTGGATGTGGACCTGATCAAGATCGACGGCTCCCTGATCAAGCGCCTGGACCGGGACCCCACCGCCCGCGCACTGACCGAAGGGATAGTGCGCTTTGCCCGGGAGCTGGGCCTGCAGACGGTCGCCGAGTTCGTGCACAGCGAAGCCCTGCTGCAGCGGGTGCGGGAGCTGGGCATCGACTTCGCCCAGGGCTCCCACATCGGCATGCCGGCGCCGGTTGCCGCCGGGCTGTATTCAGCGCCGAACCCCGGTTAGCATGGACATCCATCCTGCTGTTCCGGAGCTGCCATGAAAACCTCTGCACTACCGCTTTCCATTCTGGATCTGTGCCCCGTGACCCTGGGTTCCACGCCCCGTGATGCCCTGCGCAACAGTCTGGATCTGGCCCGCGCCGCGGAGCAGATGGGCTATCACAGGTTCTGGGTAGCCGAGCATCACAACATGGTCGGTATCGCCAGTGCCGCCACCTCGGTGGTCATCGGCTATCTGGCGGCCGGAACCGAGCGCATTCGCATCGGCTCCGGGGGCATCATGTTGCCCAACCATTCTCCACTGCAGATCGCCGAGCAGTTCGGCACGCTGGAATCACTCTACCCCGGCCGTATCGATCTCGGACTGGGACGTGCACCAGGCACCGATATGCTCACCGCCCGGGCCCTGCGCCGGGGCCGCACCGACGGCGAGGACTTTCCGCGGATGCTCGAGGAGCTGAGGCACTATTTCGCCGAGCCCGAGCCTGGCCAACGCCTGGTGGCCGTGCCCGGCGCCGGACTGGACATTCCGATCTGGCTGCTCGGCTCCAGCACCTTCAGCGCCCAGCTGGCCGCCAGCCTCGGCCTGCCCTTCGCCTTTGCCGGCCAGTTCTCACCCGATTACATGCTCGCCGCAATGCAGGGTTACCGGGAAGCCTTCCAGCCCTCCGACAAGCTGCAGCAGCCGCTGGCAATGCTCGGCATCAATGCCTTTGTCGCCGAAACCCGGGATGAAGCCCACTACCTGGCGACCTCGCACCAGCAGTCCTTCCTCAACATGATCAGGGGCGAGCGCGGGCTGCTGCGCCCACCCGTGGAAAACATGGATGAACTCTGGCTGCCCCATGAACGGCACCAGGTACTTTCCACCCTGGCCGGCACGCTGATCGGTGACGAGCAGACCGTGGCCCAGCAGATTGCCGACCTCAGGGAGCGCTACGGGATGGACGAGCTGATCGTCAACAGTCCGATATTCGATCAGGAAAAGCGCCGGGACAGCTATCGCCGGCTGATGCGCGCCGCCGCCCGGCTGTAGAGGTTCGACAAGGCCCCTGCTTCGGGGCCCCTGTCACCACACCTTGCGCAAAACAGCGATTGCCGAGTCACGATCAACCTGCGTAAAATGCGCAGCGCTGCGGGTGTAGCTCAATGGTAGAGCAGAAGCTTCCCAAGCTTACGACGAGGGTTCGATTCCCTTCACCCGCTCCAATTGCTCGATATCCACTACGCAGCCACGCCATAGCGGATAGTCCGTTCCGCCAGCTTATCCTTGATCCAACGGTATACGTCACGCTCCCCTTTCCCCTTGTTTTCGAAGTGCTCCAGCACCACCGACCATAGAACTGATTCCTTGAGCTGGTCGAAAACCTTTTTTGCGCCGAGTCGCTCACGTGCAGCGAGGCTGATCAGGTTTCCCATGAACAAATCAGCGTTTTCCCGGTGAAGCCACCTGCGCATCATCACGGAATAGCCGCCCACAAGCGTTTCCTCGGACTCAGTAAGCAACCGATCAGAACGACAGTTTTGCTCCCGAACATGCCAGAACACAGCGCAATCATATGCGTCCCCCTTGCACTCAACCGGACGCTCATCAGCACACGCAACGTCCTTTACGAGATCCGTGCTATCTCGATCCTGCAACGGACTACCGCCGCCGGTATCGCCACCGCCACCCGATGGAGGCTCGTGCGAGTTAGAATGTTTTAAATACAATACAGGGTCGCGCTTTAGCTCTCATCTATAAGACTGGGCTGGACGAGCTGGTGAGAAAATCAGAGATCGGTTACGCGCGTTGGAAAAATGTGAGGCATAAGAACACGAGGATGAGCAGCGAAGAGCTGGATGTTCTTGTACAGATCTAATCCGCAATATGCCTTGTGGGTGGCAAGTGGAACAATTGCGCCGGAGATCGGTCAGACCAGCCCGCAATACGATGAGGCAAATCGAAACTTGTCCAATCACGAAGCAGGATAGCGATCACACAGGAAGCAGCTAGTCGCTGGTATGCCCGAAGAAACGACAGGGAGCGTTAAGTATGAAAATGGATTGGGACGATGCGCCCGAACACATCAAGAACAAGAAAAAGCCATCTGGCGGCGTGACAGCTGTGACGGTAATCGCCCTGATCGGCGGGATCCTGTTCATGGCCAACCGGAATGGCTGGGTAGACTACGCAAAAGATCTGGCAGCTCCACCGATACATAGCCCCGAGCATTTCACACAGCCCCCCAAGACGGAAAGCCCACAGATAGCGGAAATAGTTGAGCATTATCCAACGCGGGAACCACCTGCCGAGGCAACGTCAGGCATCAGACAGACCAGCTTTGACGATACCAACTATCGCCCCAAAACAATCGTGAACACGATACCACCACCGCCGGCGCAGTACGTCCAGGCACGACGCGAAAATAACGTGCGAGCAAGGGGATTAACAGGCAGCAATCGCACTACTCTGAGATGGGAGGATAACCGCCAGAATCGATTCCGGTGGGAAGGCCCATACAGCTGGTCAAACGGGATCCTGCGTTACGACGATCTATGTCGGAGCAATAGCTTCCCAAGAAAAGGCTCTATCGAATATCGGGGTTGCAGGCGCGCAGCGAAGGATTATCTGAAAACCGAATGCCGGGCTGGTAGAAGCAAAGATCAGGAAATGCGGCGGGTTTACTGCCATGCAGAAAACGCGTTCAGACACTAACTCACGCGTCGATAATGTGTCGAAAAAATAGCGTTACAATCGACGCGGATAAAATAGGGGTCGACTCCCTTACCCGCTCCACCAGGCACTCCCGCCCTTATTTTTATCGCATTGCTCCTGATCGTTTCACTGACTACCCCACTCCAGCTGCGGCTCTCCCGGGGCTGCGGCCAGCCATTGCCGCTGCGCGCCAGATCGACCGCGAAGATTGCCCGGCAATCCGGCGTGCACCATGACGGATATGCTCTGCCAGCACCTCATCGACGGTGGGCTCGCCATACAGCCGGGGCCTCTATGGTCTGATCAGCAGCGCAACCGTTACTCCCCTTGCATTTGCCCTTGCGCTGCCGCACAGACAACGAGGCTATTGGTGAAGCCGTGGAGGATCTTCCATCGTTTCCCTGCATTGCGCGATCGAGCAGGGGTATTCGGCAAGTCGGGCGAGGCCCGGCAGCCGGTGGAACTGAGCAGCCGGAAAGGTTAACATCCAGCGCTTTGCGCAATACCCGCCCTACCGCTTCAATACCCTCGAAGGCCCAATCGATGACCATGTCAGCCCGGCCCGCCGGTCCATTCAGCGACCGCCCCCTCATTGCGTCCCTCGCCGTTGCAGCTTTACTGCTGACCGCCGCCAATCTGCGTGGCGGGCTGGTGGTGGTCGGCCCGCTGGTGATGGAAATTCGCGACACTCTGGCTATCAATGCCAGTGCCTTCAGTCTGCTGACCACCCTGCCGCTGCTGTGCTTTGGTGTAGTGTCGATTGCCGTGCCCTGGTTGTCCCGCCGCTGCGCTCCCCAGCAACTGGCCATTACCGGCCTGCTGCTGATCAGCCTCGGTGTCGCCTTGCGCCTGCTGGAGCAGTATCCGCTGGTGATCCTCGGCACCCTCCTGCTCGGCTCGGCCATCGCCATGCTCAACGTGCTGATCCCCGGCCTGGTCAAATCCTTCTTCCCGCGCCAGGTGGGGCTGATGACCGGGCTGTATTCGGTCACCCTCAGCCTGGGGGCGGGCCTGGGGGTCTATCTGGCGGTCCCCTTGATGGAGCAGTTCGGCAGTTGGCGCCATCCGGTCGCGTTGTGGGCCCTGCTGCCGTTGTTCTGCCTGCTGTTCTGGCTGCCCATGCTACGAGTGAGCGGCGTGGAAAGGCTCGGCAACCTGGCGCGGATCAGTCTCTGGCGAGACAAGGTGGCCTGGGCCATCACCCTGTTCATGGGGCTACAGTCTCTCTACTTTTATTCCATGGCCACCTGGCTGCCGAAGATATTGCTGGAAAGCGGCCTGGATGCCCACCAGGCCGGCGCCGCCACTGCGCTCATCAACCTCGTGAGCATTCCCTTCAACCTGTTCGTGCCCATGCTGGCGGCGAGGATGCGTAACCAGCGCCTGCTGGTACTGGGAACCTTCACTTCCTCCTTCGTCGGCATCGCCGGGCTGTGGCTGCAGCCGTCAGCGGCGCTCTTGTGGGCCTCGCTGATCGGGGTGGGATGTGGCTGCGCGCTCAGCCTGGCACTGTCATTCTTCGTATTGCGCGCCGCCAATCCGATCCAGGCCACGGCGCTTTCGGCGATGGCCCAGAGCATCGGCTACCTGCTGGCAGCCCTGGGCCCCTTCTCCCTCGGACTGCTGCGCGATATCAGTGGAGCCTGGCACTGGGCGCTGGGCACCCTGCTGGTATTGCAGCTGCTCCAGCTCGGCTTTGGCTGGTATGCGGCCAGGCCGGTCAGTGTAGTGCCCGATCAAGAGCGCTAGGCTGCTCACGGAAAATTGGGCCGGAGAATAACCGGCCGCGCCCCGGGCCGGCCCTGCCAGCCCATCACCTCAGCTGCAGGTCTTGCAGCATTACCGCCAGCTGTTACCGCGCCCTGCCCTGCAGCGCCCAAATCGGTCTTCAATGGCTGGTAGGACAGGCGCCCACAACACCACCCACCAGCGGTAAACCACCAGTCCATTGCACTGCCAGCTCGGCGCTACGCCGCCCCACCTCGACCGTATTTACAAAACCCAGGACATACTACATTATGTCCTAGGACAAAATCAGATCCATCGTATTTAACTGTACCGAGGCTTGAGTTATGAGCACAGACGACAGCAGCCCCTACCGCGAGAGCCCACTTCTGCACGGCCTGCACAACCGCTGGTCGCAAGCTGAATCGATAGAAGATTTCCAGCGCAATCTGGCCGCAGTCCATGCTCGCATCGCCGCAACCTGCCAGCGGGTGGGCCGCGAGCCTGCAAGTGTGCGACTACTGCCCGTCAGCAAGACCAAGTCCGAGACCAGCCTGCGCCTGGCCCATGCCGCAGGATGCCAATGGTTTGGCGAGAACAAGCCCCAGGAGGCCTACCGTAAATGGGAGGCGATGCAGGAACTGAACGACGTGCGATGGTCAGTCATCGGCCACCTGCAAACCAACAAGGCCAAGCTGGTGGCGCGCTTTGCCAGCGAGTTCCAGGCTTTGGACAGTCTGCGCGTGGCTGAAGCGCTGGAGCGTCGTCTGCAGATCGAAGGCCGGACCCTGGATGTGTTCGTCCAGGTCAACACATCCGGTGAGGCCAGCAAGTTCGGCTTGCCTCCCGATGAGGTGGCGGCCTTCCTACGCAGATTGCCGGCATTCTCCGCACTGCGCGTACGCGGCCTGATGACGCTGGCGGTATTCTCGGGCGAAGCCGAACGAGTGCGCGACTGCTTTGTGCGGCTGCGCAATCTGCGCGACCAGCTGCGCCAGGATGCCCCTGCTGGTGCGTCCCTGAACGAACTGTCCATGGGGATGTCCGGGGATTTCCAGATTGCCATAGAAGAAGGCGCCACAGTAGTGCGCGTTGGTCAGGCCATCTTTGGTGCACGCGCCACGCCCGACAGTCATTACTGGCCGGCAGCGACCGGTACAGGGCCGGAACAGTGAACCCAGCCTGCTCTCCACAAGCCGGGCATGCCACGCCAGCACCGACGGCTGGCGCGTATTGCATTTCATCATCCATCTTGCAGAGTGAAACCATGCAGATCCATCGACTCATCATCCACCGCAATGAAAGGCTGCTGGGCCATTTCGACTCCGACGTGCCCTGGTCACGGGAGGCCGTGCAGGATATTGCGGCACGCCTGCCGGAAACGGACGGTTACCGTCTCGAGCTCCTCGTCGCCAGCGAACAGCAACGTGTCCTGGACAGCGGCCCCAACGGGGTGCGCCTGCTATACAGCACCCCGCTATTCGTCCCAGCCACCTTGCCGGAAAGTTCCTGAACATGCCTACAGCTTCTTCTTTTCTGATGCCTGTCTACACGCGGCAGCCGATATCCTTCGTTCGCGGGCTGGGCGCCACACTATGGGATGAGGATGGGATCGAGTACCTCGATGCCATTGCCGGCGTCGCCGTCACCAATATCGGCCACGCTCACCCCGAGGTCGCCAACGCGATTGCCGAGCAGGCCGGTCTGCTGCTGCATACGTCCAACATGTTCGGCATTCCCTGGCAGGAGCGCCTGAGCAAACAGTTGTGCGCGCTCTCTGGCATGCAGCGCGGCTTCTTCTGCAACTCCGGGGCGGAGGCCAACGAGACGGCGCTCAAGCTGGCACGCCTGCATGCCAACAAACAGGGAATATCCCAGCCGCAGGTGCTGGTGATGGAAAACAGCTTTCATGGCCGCACCTTCGCCACCCTGGCGGCCACCGGAAACCCCGCCGTGCATCGCGGTTTCGAGCCACTGATGCCCGGCTTCGTGCGGCTACCCTACAACGACACCGAGGCCGTACGCCGGGCTGCCGATTGCATGCCGAATATCGTCGCTGTGCTGGTCGAACCAGTGCAAGGCGAAGGGGGTGTACGGCCGGCCTCTGCCGCCTATCTGCAAGCCTTGCGCTCGCTCTGCGATGAACGAAACTGGTTACTTATGTTGGACGAGGTACAGACCGGCATGGGGCGTACCGGTGCCTGGTTCGGTTTCCAGCACACCGGCGTGGTACCTGACGTCATCACCCTGGCCAAGGGACTGGGCAATGGTTTTCCCCTCGGTGCTTGCCTGGCCAGGGATCAAGCCGCCGCATTGCTGGCCCCCGGCAGCCACGGCTCCACCTTCGGCGGCAATCCTCTGGCCTGTCGGGTCGGCTGTGCCGTCATCGAGGTGATGGAACGCGAACACCTGCCCGAACGCGCCGCACGGCTGGGCGAGCGCCTCCTGCACGGATTGCGTGCGAATCTGGATGGGGTGCCTGGCGTCATCGATATCCGCGGGCTGGGGCTGATGGTCGGCATCGAGTTGGACGGGCCATGCGATGACCTGGTGCATAAGGCACTGGTGCAGGAGCGCTTGCTGATCAGCGTAACCCGGGGCAGGACCATACGGCTGTTACCGCCACTGATTTGCAGCGAAGCGCAGATCGACGAAATCACCCGGCGCCTTACCCGACTGCTGCGCTGAGCATTGCCAGAAATGCCGTCAGCCGAGGCAGTCCCGGATATCCTGGGCAAGTTTCTGGCACTGCGCCGGCTCTATGTCGGCAATGGTGATCCGCAGCCCCCGCACAGGCTCCTGGACCGAGAAGGTTTCCCCGTGGCGGATCAGCCAGCCCCGTCGGGCCAGGGCCAGAGCCACGGTCTGATCATCCGTCTGCAATGGAATCCATAGATTGAGGCCATCGGCTTGCTCCATGAAACCGACACCCTGATCACGCAGGGCGCTCTCCAATGCCTGGCGCCGTCTGGCATAGTCATCACGCGCCCGGCTCAGCAGCTCCATGGTCTCGGGAGTCATGACCGCCGCCTCGACCAGGTCCTGCAACAGGTGGCTGACCCAACCCGTTCCCGATGCCAGACGCAGTCGTAACTGGCGGGCGGTCGCCCCGTCACAGGCGACCGCTGCCACCCGGATATCCGGCCCCAGGGCCTTGGTAAAGGACCTGATCAATGCCCAGCGGCTGGCATTGCGTGGAATCACCGAATGGTAAGGAGCGCTCGACAGCAGGGAGAAATGATCATCCACGATCACCAGCACCTGTGGATACCGGGCCAGCACCCGCGACAATGCCCGGGCACGCCTGTCGCTCAGGTTGCACCCGGTCGGATTGTGCGCACGCGGAGTCAGGATCACCGCCTGTACGCCCTTGGCCAGCGCTTCCTCCAGCTCGTCCTCGCGCATCCCTTGCTCATCGACAGGCACACCAACAGGCTGCAGCCCCATGCTGCGCAGCGTGTTGATGCTACTGAGGAAACAGGGATTCTCCACCGCCACCTTGTCCCCAGCCACCAGGTAGGCGCTGAGCAGGCGCTCGATAGCATCCACCGCACCATATGCCAACTCGACCTCGAACGATGCAGGGCAATCCGGCTCGCACCACTGACGGATATAGGCCGCCAGAGGAGCGTTGACGGTCGGCTCGCCATAGAGCCGGGGCCGGTAGGGCCTGGCCCGCAGCGCAGCGGTCACATCCGGCAACCAGGCCAGGTTGGGGTTGCCACTGGCGAGGTCAGTCAGTGGCGTACCTGGCAAAGCCCCTTCCTGCTCACCGGACAGGAAGGGATCACGGATGATAGTACCCAGGCGCCCCTGGGTGGTGGCGATACCGGCGGTGACGAGACGGCGGTAAGCCGCGGCAACGGTGTTCCGGTTGACTCCAAGCGCGACCGCCAGCTCCCGTACGGGCGGCAGGGATGCCCCCGGCTGCAACTGCTGGGACTGTACCAGTGCCCGTACAGAGTCGAAGATCTCCGCAGCGGTCTTGCCGTGGATATTCATTCAGTCCTGCCGGCTTCGCAGCAACGCCTTGCCCACCCACGACCGCGCGAACTGCCAGGCACAGCGTCCGTTGCGGTTGCCGCGGGCCTGGGCCCAGCGGATCGCTTCCTTCTGCAGCTCCTCATCCCACTGCCACTCCAGGCCCAACTCCTGCGCCATGTTGGTCAGCCAGTGGCGGACCACATCCAGGTAATGGTCCTGGGTGAAGGGATAGAAGGACACCCACAGACCGAAGCGGTCCGACAGGGCGATCTTCTCCTCGATCGCCTCGCCGGGATGCAACTCACCATCCACCATGCTGGCACCGAGGTTGTCGCTGCGCTGCTCTGGCAGCAAGTGCCGGCGGTTGGACGTCGCATACAGCAGCAGGTTGTCCGGAGTAGCCTCCACCGAGCCATCGAGTACGGTCTTCAGCGTCTTGTATGCGCTGTCGCCGGCTTCGAAGGCCAGGTCGTCACAGAACAGCAGGAAGCGCCACGGCTGCTCGCTGATCTGCGCCACCAGCGCCGGCAGATGCACCAGGTCGCCCTTGTCGATCTCGATCAGACGCAGGCCCTGGTCGGCCCAGGCGGCCAACAGCGCCCGTACCAGCGAGGACTTGCCGGTGCCCCGTGCGCCCCACAACAAAGCGTTGTTGGCGGGCAGTCCCTTGACGAACTGCTCGGTGTTGGCCTCCAGCAACTGCTTCTGCCGATCCACCCCCACCAGGTCACTCAGGCCATGTCCAGCGGTAATCTGCAACGGCTTGAGCCAGCCGCTGTCGCCCTGCCCGACCCAGCGCGCCGCCTGCACCCGACTCCAGTCTATCTGGGGCGCCACCGGCGGAAGATTCTGCTCGTAGCGGTCGAGAAAGCGCACAATGCGCTGCATGAAGTCGGCGGTGCTGATATCGGACATGGATCATTTCCTGAAAGGCGGAAGGGCAAGCTGTCACGCTTATGGAAGAGCAAAACCCATGACAGGTCAACCGCTTAGCGCGTATTGCCGGATTGGCAGTGCACTCGACCGACTCCGCTTTCAGCCACGGGGCTCCAGGCGCAGGCATACCGAGTTGATGCAGTAGCGCAACCCGGTCGGCGGCGGACCATCGGGAAAGACATGCCCAAGGTGGGCATCGCAGCGGGCGCACAGCACCTCGATCCGGTGCATGCCGTGGCTGAAGTCCTCGGCGGTGGCGATCGCTGCTTCGCTCACCGGCGCCCAGTAGCTGGGCCAACCGCAGCCGGCGTCGAACTGGGTGTCGGTATCGAACAGGGGGGCATCGCAGCAGACGCAGTGGTAGACGCCCGGGGGCCCCTTGCGGTAATACTCGCCGGTAAAGGGCCGTTCGGTTCCCTTCAGTCGACAGACCTGAAACTGGGCCTCGGTCAGCTGTTCACGCCAGGCCTGCTCGCTTTTTTCCAGTTTGTCCACATTTTCCTCCGAGAAGTTTGGCGCCCGGGCTTTCTTCGCCGCAGGCGCAGTCGTATGATGCTCGCTTTGCTTTCGCAGTCCCAGCCCACTTCTCATCATCGATGATTTACAGGTAAGTATCATGCAGGTTAGCAAGTCCAACAAATTGGCCAATGTCTGTTACGACATTCGCGGGCCGGTCCTGCGCCACGCCAAGCGCCTCGAAGAGGAAGGTCACCGGATTCTCAAGCTGAACATCGGCAACCCGGCGCCCTTCGGTTTCGAAGCACCCGAGGAAATCCTCCAGGACGTGATTTTCAACCTGCCCACTGCCCAGGGCTACAGTGATTCCAAGGGGCTGTTTTCGGCGCGCAAGGCGGTGATGCATTACTGCCAGACCAAGCAGTTCCAGGGCGTGGGTATCGAGGATATCTACCTGGGCAACGGCGTCTCCGAGCTGATCGTGATGGCCATGCAGGCGCTGCTGAACAACGGCGACGAGGTGCTGATCCCTGCGCCGGACTATCCGCTGTGGACTGCCGCCGTCAGCCTGTCCGGCGGCAAGCCGGTGCACTACCTGTGTGATGAGCAGTCGGACTGGTACCCGGATATCCAGGACATCCGCAGCAAGATCACCCCCAACACCAAGGCCATGGTGCTGATCAACCCGAACAATCCCACCGGTGCCGTGTATCCGCGCGAGGTACTGGAGCAACTGGCCGAAGTGGCCCGCGAGCACAATCTGCTGGTGCTGGCTGACGAGATCTACGACAAGATCCTGTACGACGGTGTGGAGCACGACTCCTTTGCCGCCGTCGCTCCCGATCTGCTGTGCCTGACCTTCAACGGTCTGTCCAAGTCCTACCGGGTAGCGGGCTTTCGCTCGGGCTGGATGGTCATAAGCGGACCCAAGCAGCGCGCCGCCAGCTATATCGAGGGCTTGGAGATCCTGTCTTCCATGCGTCTGTGCGCCAACGTGCCGGCCCAGCATGCCATCCAGACCGCACTGGGGGGCTATCAGAGCATCAACGACCTGATCCTGCCCGGCGGCCGTCTGCTGGAACAGCGCGATACCGCCTGGGAATTGCTCAACGAAATCCCCGGGGTCAGTTGCGTCAAGCCCAAGGGCGCCCTGTACCTGTTCCCCAAGCTGGACCCCAAGGTCTACCCGATCCACAACGACGAGAAAATGGTGCTGGACCTGCTGCTGCAGGAGAAGATCCTCATCGTCCAGGGCACTGCGTTCAACTGGCCCTGGCCGGACCACTTCCGCATCGTCTCCCTGCCGCGCAAGGATGATCTGGAAATGGCCATCGGGCGGATTGCCAACTTCCTGCGGACCTACAAGCAGTAGGCGCAGGCTGCCCACCCGTTCGCACCGGGGGCGGTGCTCCTACAGAAGGGGCGTGCTCCCGCGGTTCGGAGTCCGCGAAGAGCCGGTGCGCAGGGATTGGGCCCGGTGTCGTTGTGGGAGTCCCCGCCCGGGGGGCGAAGGGGCGCGTGGTAGACACGCTTTGATACAGAGTGGCCATTGAATCCGGCCCACGCAACCCCAACTATAAGCGCAGTTTTCCAGTTCTTTAGGAGTTTCATCTACATGATGCGCATTCTGCTTTTCCTGGCGACCAACCTGGCCGTGGTGCTGGTCGCCAGTATCACCCTGAGCCTGCTGGGCGTGGGCAGTATCCATGACGGTCAGGGCGGGATGAACCTGCAGGCCCTGCTGATCTTCTGTGCGGTGATCGGCTTTGCCGGTTCCTTCATCTCCCTGTTCATGTCCAAGTGGATGGCCAAGCGCAGCACCGGTACCCGGGTGATCACTCAGCCGCAGACCCGTCAGGAGCAGTGGCTGGTGGACACCGTGGCCGAGCTGGCGCGCGATGCCGGTATCGGCATGCCCGAGGTGGGCATCTTCCCCTCCCGGGCGTCCAACGCCTTTGCCACCGGCTGGAACAGGAACGCTGCGCTGGTAGCGGTATCCGAGGGGATGCTGCAACGCTTCAGCCCCAACGAGATCCGCGCGGTCATGGCCCACGAGATCGGCCACGTGGCCAATGGCGACATGGTGACGCTGACCCTGATCCAGGGCGTGGTGAACACCTTCGTCATGTTCTTTGCCCGCATCATCGGCAACTTCGTTGACCGTGCGGTGTTCAAGAACGAGAGCGATGGCCCCGGCATCGGCTACTTCATCGCGACCATCTTTGCCGAACTGGTGCTGGGTATCCTGGCCAGCATCATCGTCATGTGGTTCTCCCGTCAGCGGGAATTCCGCGCCGATGCCGCCGCCGCGCAGCTGACCGGCTCCGGCAACATGATCGCCGCCCTCGAGCGCCTGCGTGCCGAGCAGGGCATCCCGGTGGAAATGCCCGGGGAGATGACCGCCTTCGGCATCAACGGCAACCTGAAGAACGGCCTGGCCGGCCTGCTGATGACCCATCCGCCGCTGGAGCAGCGCATTGCTGCACTGCGTGCCGGCAACTATCGCTGAGCCAGTTTCCATCGGTCTCCGAACCCCCGCGCTGCGGGGGTTTTTCGTTCAAGGACACATGTCTGTGCAACCGCTGGGGATATTTTCTGTAATCCCGCAGTCACAACCCATGTCTATGCTTTACATGGCCAGGCATCGCAGAGTTGCCAACGCCTTACCGATGAGAACTGATTTGGAGAAAATCCATGCGTCAACAGGTACAGCAGAAGCCACGTTTACTGAGTGACAACCTGCCCCGCCCTTCTCTGCAGGCTCGGGGCTATCTGGTGGATGAGCAGGGTCGGGAAATCGCCATCACCGAGCGCATGATCCAGCAGGCCTGCATGGAGCTGGAACAGCAGTGGGTCGCACCGCAATCGCTGAAGGCGGTCTAGCCCCCGAGATCGAACCCTGCCGCCAGCAGTCTCCGGGCCAGTTGCGGCTCGGAAGCGGCGGTCACCACCCGTAACAGGTTGCACTCGCGCCGCAGCGGATATTCCTTGCGCAATCTGTCGAACCCCTCCCGACTCTCCTGCTCATCCTGCACCCTGTTCAACATGGCGCGCAGGCGGGCATCATCATCGCGCACGTCATAGACCAGCCGTAACGCGCGCGTCAGCGCCCAATCCGGCGGTGTTCCCGGCTCCAGCTGCCATTGTCCGGCGCCGCTGCGGGGCGCCAGCTGCTCCAGAGCCAGGCTGGCCGGCCGGTCGAGGAAGCGGCACAGGGCCTGGTAGATCTGAGCGGTGCCACGCAGCTTGCCGTCCAGGCTGTAGCCGGCAATATGCGGGGTAGCCAAGCGGCAGCGGGCGGCGAGCGCCGGATCCACCAGAGGTTCGGTTTCCCATACATCGAGCGCCACCAGCAGGTCGGGACGCTGCCCGAGCACGGCACTCAGCGCCTGATTGTCGATCACCGGGCCGCGGCTGCTGTTGATCAGCCAGGTCCCCGGCCGCAGCCTCTCCAGACGCCGGCCATCAAGCAGGTGCCAGGTCGGATGCGGACCCTCGCGGGTAAGCGGAACGTGGCAACTGATGACATCACTGTGCGCTATCAGCTCATCCAGCTCGATCACCCCCTCTCGACCCTGCTCGGCCAGGGGTGGATCACACAGCAGGGTCTTGCCCCCGAGCGCCTGCAGCACCGCGGCCAGCCTGCCGCCGACCTCGCCTACGCCGATGATGCCGACCGTCCTGTCCTGCCAGGGCGTGGCCGACTGCTCGGCGAAGGTCAGCAGGCAGCTCAGCACGTATTCCACCACGCCCCGGGCGTTGCAGCCGGGCGCACTGGCCACCTCGATCCCCGCCGCCGCAAGACCGGGCAGATCCAGATGGTCGGTGCCTATGGTGCAGGTACCGACGAAACGTACCGGCGTACCCGCCAGCATCGCCGCGCTGACCCGGGTCACCGAACGTACCAGCAGCACATCGGCATCCCCCAGGGCGGTCTGGTCGATCAATCGCCCGGGCAGGCGGGTGAGGCGGCCGAACTCACCGAAGAACTCGTCGAGCAGCGGTATGTTTTCATCGGCAACGATGTGCATGGCGATCCCCCTGGCAGTGTTGGGTTCATTGTTGAGGGCGCTGGCGATTCTGTCCACCTGCGCCGGGCCGCAGCTCAGAGCCGATCCAGAGTGAAGGCAGCCGGGTCCAGGCCACCGTCCGGCCGGTAATGGTTGAGCAGTGCATCAATGAAGCAGGCGGGGCGCTCGGGAATGCCCTCGCGTAGATAGGTCTGCACCTGCTCCACCACCCGGCGCTTGAAGGGAGCGGGGTCGGTGGTCTCGCCACTGAGGTTGTCCAGACTGACGCAGAAGGCATGGTCGGCCGCCGCGCAGAACAGCCATTCCAGCGCCTGCGGCTTGACCTCCACCTGTTCGAAGGCGGCCTGCTGCTCGGCCGTTCGACCATCCGGCGCATACCAGTAACCGAAATCCACCCGTTTCCGACGCTCGGCGCCTGCCACACACCAGTGGGCAATCTCGTGCAACGCGCTGCGGAAGTAATCACGGGTGAAAACGATACGGTGCATCGGATTTTCCCCGTCGGCCGGCAGGTAGATGGGCTCGGCGCCCCCGCCCACCAGCCGGGTGTTGTAGCGGTCGGCAAAGCAATGTTGGAACAGCTGAACCAGATCCTGGCTATCGTGCTTCATTGGGCAGGTAGACAATTAACGGCAAATTGATAGGATGGGTCGCTTTTCCCTCAGAAGTACTCTCCATGACAAGCAGCGAAATCCCCACCCGGTGGCGGCGCAGTGTAACAGAATTGCGGGCGCTGATCTGGCTCGCGCTGCCCATTCTCGCCGCCCAGCTGTCCCACACCCTGCTGGGCTTCGTGGATACGGCCATGGCCGGCCGTGTCAGTGCCGTCGATCTGGCCGCGGTGGCCCTGGGCAATTCCTTTTGGGTGCCGACCTTCCTGTTCATCACCGGGGTGCTGCTGATCATCACCTCCAAGGTAGCGGCCCTCAACGGGGCGGGACGTCTCGAACAGACCGGCGCACTGATGCGCCAGGCCGCCTGGCTCGGACTGGCACTGGGCAGCCTCGCCGGTCTGTTGCTGTGCGCGGTGGAGCCCGTGTTGCATTGGGCAGGCGTCGATCCGGCGCTGATCCCCAAGAGTGTGGGTTATATCCGTGCAGTAGCCCTGGGCTTCCCCGCCATCGGCCTCTATCAGGCCCTGCGCGGCATGACCGATGGGCTGTCCCGCACCAAACCGGCGATGGTCATAGGTTTTCTCGGTCTGATTCTCAATGTGCCGGCCAACTACGTGCTGGTCTACGGCAAGCTGGGTCTGCCCGCCATGGGTGGTGTCGGCTGTGGTGTGGCCACCACTCTGGTCATGTGGTTCATGCTGGCCTGCATGGTCCTCCACCTGAAACGCGCCAGCCTGTACCGGGCCTGTGGTCTGTTCGAGCGATTCGAGTGGCCGAACTGGCCGGTGCAGCGGAGCCTGCTTGGTCTGGGTCTGCCGATCGGCATCTCCCTGTTCGCCGAGACCAGCATGTTCGCCCTCATCGCTGTGCTCATCGGCAGCCTGGGCGCTGTGGTGGTGGCCAGCCATCAGGTCACCCTGAGCCTGAGCTCCCTGGTATTCATGGTGCCCTTCAGCCTGGGCTTGGCGATCACCGTCCGGGTCGGCCACAATCTCGGCATGCATGGTGCCAGGACGGCCCTGTTCTCCGCCAAGGTGGGCATTGCCGTGGCCCTGTTCTGTGCCACGGTGTCGGCCACCGCCCTGCTCCTGCTGGCCGAGCAGCTGCCGCATATCTACACCCGCGACCCGGCTGTTCTGTCGCTGTCTTCCAGCCTGCTGGCCTACGCGGCGCTCTATCAGTTTTCAGACTCGATCCAGGTGGCCTGCGCCGGTGCCCTGCGGGGCTATCAGGACACCCGGGTGCCCATGTTGCTGACCATGATTGCCTACTGGCTGATCGGGCTGCCCAGCGGGTATGTGCTGGGGCTGACCGACCTGCTTGGCGCGCCCCGGGGCCCGGCGGGGTTCTGGCAGGGTCTGATCCTCGGCCTGACTGCTGCGGCGGTGTTTCTCTCGCTGCGCCTGGCAGTGATCGGCGGGCGCTGCAAGCGGGTGCTCGGCGCTCCCATGGGATTGCCGGCGGGTACGCAGCACCCTCTCCCCGGCCCCCTCCCGCAAAGCAAGCAGGACTGAGTCGCCGATATCGCGTCTATCGCCGGGCGCCTCCCCCGGCGAACGAGTGGCTGTCCGGTTCGCGCCGAGGGCGACGCTCCCACAAAATCCATCCGACCCATTGAGCAGCCGCCGTCCCGGGCCCGCGTCGGCGGTATCGTCACCGCAAAAAAGCTTTCTGACTCAGCGGATCACCCGGCCTTGCGGATCAGGTAATGGAACTCGCCATCCAGTTCCTGCTGGCGCAGCAGCTGGTGACCGAGGAAACTGCAGAAGCGCGGAATATCCCGCTGGGTGGAGGGATCGGTGGCCAGCACCTCGAGACACTGGCCGACTTCCAGATCCCGCACGGCGTTGTGCAGCATCATGACCGGCTCCGGGCAGAACAGGCCGCGGGCGTCGAGCTGGGCATCGGGGGTAGGCAGGGTGTCGGACATGTACTGGGGATTTCCTGTATTGCGGAGCCGGGATTATCGGTAAATCCCGAAAGGGATGCCAGCGGGATGGACGAGCTGCTGCCCGTCCACTCGGAGACGCGTCGCTACTGCACCTTGTAGCTCCCCGCATGCAGCACGCGGACGTGGCAGGTCACTTCCTCCCGGTCGGTATACAGCTGCTTGCAGGCGATGCTGGCGCGGATGTCGGCGGCATCCAGTGCATCCTGCACGTGCGCCAGACACTGCATGACCTCCCGGTAACGCTGCTTCATCGGCAACTTGAAGTTGATGATCGCCTCCCGGCACCAGCCCCGGGTCAGCCAGCGCGCCAGCAACGCGCTGCTGCGGGCCGGCTTGTCGACAATGTCGCAGACCATCCACTGCACCGGCCGCGCCGGCTTGAACAGGTAACCATCCGCCTGCACATGCTCGACCTGCCCGCTGTCCATCAGGCTGCGAGCCATGGGACCGTTGTCCACCGCAGTGACCTTCATGTGCCGATTGACCAGCTGCCAGGTCCAGCCGCCCGGCGCCGCGCCGAGGTCGACGGCGGTCATGCCGGGTGCCAGGCGGCTGTCCCACTCCTCCCGGGGGATGAAGTGGTGCCAGGCCTCCTCCAATTTCAGTGTCGAGCGGCTGGGTGCTTCCCGGGGAAACTTGAGCCGAGGGATACCCATGGGCCAGGCGGCGGCGTTGTCCGCCCAGGACCAGCCGACGAAGATCCGCTGGCCGCTTTCCAGGAACACGTGCAGACGCGGCGCATCGACCTGCTTGGGTCGCACGAAGCGGGTCTTGAGCAGGGCACTCTCCAATGGCCGCTCAAGCTTGCGGATCAGCGCGGCCAGGGCCTTGCCATCATTGGTGTCGGCAGTTTCCAGCCAGAGTCTGGAAGCAATGGGACCGCTGGCGCAGGCGGTGATGATCGGCGAGATACGGTCCTCGGTGGATACGTCCAGCCAGCTGCCCAGGGCCCACTGACGGGCAAAGATCAGCTCGCGGAAATCTATCGCCCCCATCAGCCGTTCGGCGTCACCGGCGGCGGGGCAGACGAAGCGCACCACAGCGGCACCATCGCGGGTGACGACGTAGCCATTGACGCCCCGCTCCGCGGCCAGTGTCTGTATTTCCGTGGCGGCTTCACCTTCGAAACCCGGACGGCAATGCAATAGCAGTTCCAGCATGTTCACCCCCTGCGTGACAAGGGCGCTACTCTAACGCCGCCATGCGGCTGACACCAGCACCCTTGGTAACTGAAACAGACTCACCGACCATCGTGTTAAACTTCAATCCCACTCATATACAAGGACACCGTCATGCTCGAGCTCCGTCATCTGCGCACTCTGGTTACCCTGCGTGAGGCGGACAGCCTGGTGGAAGCCTCCGAGCGCCTGCACCTGACCCAGTCCGCGCTGTCCCACCAGCTCAAGGATCTGGAGCAGCGCCTGGGTGCTCCGCTGTTCCTGCGCAAGACCCGACCGGTGCAGTTCACCAGCGCCGGCCTGAGGCTGCTGCGGCTGGCCGACAATGTGCTGCCGCAGATCCGCCAGGCGGAACGGGATCTGCAACGACTCGCTGGGGGCCAGGCTGGACGACTGCACATGGCCATCGAGTGCCACAGCTGTTTCCAGTGGCTGATGCCGACCATAGACCAGTTCCGCAATGTGTGGCCGGAGGTGGAGGTGGATTTTGCCTCCGGGCACTTCTTCGCGCCCCTGCCCGCGCTGGCCCGCGGTGAGCTGGACCTGGTCATTACCTCCGACCCACAGGACATCAGCGGCCTGACCTATGTCCCGCTGTTCACCTACGAGGCCGTACTGGCCATCAGCAACCAGCACCCGCTGGGCAGCCGCAACTTTGTCGAGCCCGGGGACCTGGCCGGGGAAACCCTCATCTGCTATCCGGTCGAACGTGACCGGCTGGATATCTTCAGCCGCTTTCTCGATCCCGCCGGCATAGAGCCGGCCGCCGTGCGCAATGCCGAGCTCACCATCATGATGATGCAGCTGGTAGCCTCGGGTCGGGGGGTCTGCTGCCTGCCGAACTGGGCCATCACCGAATATCTGCAGCGCGGCTATGTCAGCGCCCGCCGTCTGGGACGTGATGGCCTGTTCGGTACCCTGTATGCCGCAATCCGGGAGGACATGCTGGAGATGCCCTACATGCAGGACTTCCTGCTCACGGCCAAGGACATCTCCTTCGCCACCCTCGAAGGGGTGAGTGCCCGTTCGCCGGCACAAGGCTGAGTCAGGGGTGATGCCTGAGGGGTTTCTCGTCTCACATATGGCACTATGACAGCAAACGACACTAATTTATGTGACACCCTTCACATACAGATATGTCTCGAAAACCACCCTTATAGGCGAGTGTCTCGCATAAAAAATCTGTTCAGGATCTGTCTCACCCTGGCGCTGTAGCGGTGGGTCTGCTGCCGGGGGCTATCCCTACAAGATAAACAAGAAGAGAGATCCCACAGATGAAAGCACCTGCAATCAAGCTGACCGGCATTGCCATGGGTATGCTGCTGTCTGCCAGCGCCCTTGCCGTCAACCCCGGCAACCCGGACCCGGGCACACCGCCAGGCACCGGCTTCCCGGCGGTATCCGATTTCGCCGCCAGCGGCCCCTTCTCGGTCACCAACAGCAACGTCAACACCACCTGCGCGGTCTATCGGCCCCGCACCCTGGGCGAGAATGGCCTCAAGCATCCGATCATTCTCTGGGGCAATGGCACCGGTGGCTCGCCGAGCACCTACGGCCGGTTGCTGGAACACTGGGCCAGCCACGGTTTCGTGGTCGCCGCCGCACGAACCTCCAACGCCGGCACCGGCGAGGAAATGATCTCCTGCCTGAACTACCTGATCACCGAAAACGGGCGCAGCACCGGCACCTTCGCCGGCAAGCTGGACGTCAACCGCGTCGCCACTGCCGGGCACTCGCAGGGTGGCGGCGGCAGCATCATGGCCGGCCAGGACAGTCGGGTGACCGTCTCCGCTCCCTTCCAGCCCTATACCCTGGGCTTGGGGCATGACCGCTCCTCGCAGCGCAACCAGAGCGGCCCCATGTTCCTGATGACCGGTGGCAGCGACACCATCGCCTCGCCGACGCTCAACGCCCTGCCGGTCTACAACAACGCCAACGTTCCGGTGTTCTGGGGCGAGCTGCGCGGTGCCGGGCATTTCGAGCCCGTGGGTAATGCCGGTGGCTACCGGGGCCCTTCGACTGCCTGGCTGCGTTATCACCTGATGGAAGACCAGAACGCCGAAAGCACCTTCTATGGCAGCAATTGCGGTCTGTGCTCTGACAGGAACTGGGACGTTCGCCGCAAAGGCATCAACTAGACGCCTGCGCGTGTCTGAAAAGGGCCGACTGCTCCCGGGCAGTCGGCCCTTTTGCGTTCGGCTGAAGGCATTGCTTCACCGCTTCGCTGTTTACAATTCTGACTCACTGATTAAACTGCCGCAGTGACCGTACAGTCGTTGTCGCCCTTGCCAATGCACGGGACACTTTCCACCTCGGTATCATTTCGCTACTATGCCATGAGAAAACAATATTGAAGGCCTAATCAGATGAGTACTCAACAAACCCCCCTGTCCATGGCCCTGTCCAAAAGCAAGGCCGAGGAGCGCGCCACTCCGCTCACCGCCTTTCGCATGGCACGCCGTTGGTGGCTCGAAGGTCGCCGACTGAATCTGTCGCTGCTGGCAGAGGAACTGGGCATCGGCCGTGCCACGCTGATGCGATGGGTAGGCAACAAGGATCTGTTGATGGGGGAGATTCTCTGGTCGCTGTACAAGGGAATCTACGATCAGGCGATAGAGAAGGCCCGGCAGGATCACCCTGAGCGCGGCATCGACTTTCTCGGGCAGATCTACAACGACGTCAACGTCGCTCTGATCAATGCCAGGCCCATGCACGACTTCCTCGCCGCCGAACCCCAGTGGGGGCTGCAACTGCTGACCTCCAACGTGTCGGGTCTGCAGCAGCGGCTGATCGATGAATGGGAAGCCCTGTTCAACGAGGAGATCAAGGCCGGTCGCATCAATCCGGAGATGGATGCCAACAGTCTGGCCTACTACATCATCCGTATCGGTGAGGGCGCCATCTACTGCGACCTGATCTGTGGTCGCACGCCGGAACCAGAGCGGGCTGCTCAGGCCTTCCGCCTGCTGGTCAACGGCCACAGCCGCTGACCGATCAGCGCCGCCGCAAAGGCCACTCGATGACGAAGCAGGCCCCGCCCAGGGCCTGCGAGTCCTCGATCCGGGCCCGACCACTGTGCCAGAACATGATCCGCCGTACGATCGACAACCCCAGCCCATACCCCCCCGAGGCCCGCGTCCGACTCATGTCCATGCGCATGAAGGGCGTGAACACCTTTTCCCGATAAGCTTCGGGGATACCCGGCCCGTCGTCCTCCACCGATACCCGACACATGCCGTGCTGCACCCGGGTGGTCACCCGCACCTGGCTTTCGGCATGCCGCATGGCATTGCTGATGAGGTTGGTGAGAGCCCGCTGCAGGTACCTCGGCTCGGCGTCTACATGCCGCCCGAGCCCCCAGGACTGGTCCACGTGCTCAAGTGCGATCCTCGCATTGAGGGGAGCCAGTTCGCCGATCACCTGCTCCACCATGCGCGGAACATTGGTGCCCTTCATGATGATGGCTGGCGCGCCCTGCTCGAGTCGTGCATAGGTGAGGATCTCGTCCACCAGTCGATCCAGTTCGGTGAGATCACCATCCATACCCTCGATAAAGCGCTTTCTGTCCGCAGGTGACGCTGCTGTTTCCAGCATCTCCAGCCCGAAGCGCAGGCGGGCCACGGGCGTGCGCAACTCATGGGATACCGCGCCCAGGGTCTCACGCTGGATGCGCATCAGGCGCTGCAGGTGCCCGGCCATCTCGTTGAATGCCCGCGCCAGCCGCCCCACCGAGTCCTGGCTGTCGATACCCACCCGGTAATCCAGATTACCGTTACTGATATTCACTGCGGCGGCCTCAAGGGTTCGCAAACGCTGCTCCAGCTGATGAACCAGCAGATAGATCAGCATGCCGATCAGCATCAGTGCCAGCAGGCCTACCGCCAGCAGCAGCTGGGGTGGATACAGGCTCATCTGGTACAGGGGGCCGAGCTGCAGTATCCACTCGGTGCCGGGAATCTTCAGATACAGCAGAATGGAATCGCCATCCGGTCCCAACGCCATGACCGTATCGCTCTCATCCAGCCGGCGCAGCTGGTCCTGATCCAGCCCCGACTCGCGGACCTGCATCAGCTGCAGCGGGTAGCCGAACCCCTTCTCGCGACGCAGCTGCTGCAATCTGGCTGGCATGTCGGCGGCCGGATAGCGCACCAGCTCGTCGGAGATCAGGAACAGGGTGGCCCGCCCGAGCTGTTCGGAGACGCGCTGGATGTCGGCCACCAGCACTGCCTCGCTGCGCGGGTCCACCAGGGCCATGACCCGCACTTCATCCGGCTCGGTGGGCCTGACCAGAACGGCCCCCTGCAGCAGGCGGGACCAGCTCGAGGAGTCCAGTTGTAGCGCCCCCAGTTCGTGAATCTCCAGAGGTACGCCCAGCAGGCGCTGCCAGACATTCATTACCTGGCGCCGCTCGGAGACTTCCATCGGTCGCAGGTTGTCGGCCATCAGGCGGAAGGTCCCGCTGGCGATACGCTCCCGGTAGTCCTCGGCGCGTATGCCGTTGATCTGCTGAATGACCAGCAGCGCACCCAGCAGCACGGCGATCAGCACCAGCAGCATGCCGCCATAGATGCGCAGAAATATCGAGTTCACGCGTCGTCCTGCTCGGGCGCGACGAACAGATAGCCCTTGCTGCGTACGGTCTTGATCAGCCGCGGCATGTCCGGGTCATCGCCGATCTTGGGCCGGATTCGGGAAATGCGTACGTCGATGGAACGGTCCTGGCCGTCGTATTCGATACCGCGCAGGGCAACGAAGGTTTCCTCGCGACTGAGAATCCGTCCGGCATTGCTGGCCAGCAGCCAGAGCAGATCGAATTCGGCCCCGGTCAGGTCGATGAGCTGACCGCTGAGCCAGGCCTCGCGGCGGCTGTTGTCGATCACCAGGTCGCCGAAGGTGAGGCGCGTCGCCGGTCGTTCGCTGCTGTCGCTCTCCACGCGCCGCAACAGGGCGCGTATCCGCGCCAGCAGCACCTGGGGGCGTACCGGCTTGTTGACGAAATCGTCCGCCCCCAGCTCCAGTCCGCGAATGTGATCCTGATCGTCGCTGCGGGCGGTGAGCATCAGGATCGGCCGGCTGAAACCCGCCTCGCGCAACTTGCGGCAGACCGACAATCCGTCCACGCCGGGGAGCATGAGGTCCAGCACCACCAGTGCCGGGGGGTTGGCCAGAATGGTGCCGACCGCACGGCTGCCATCTTCGATGAGTTCGACATCCAGGTCCTGAGACCGCAGGAACTCACCGATCAGTGCCGCCAGTTTGGCATCGTCTTCGACAATGACTATACGTTCTTTCTCTGCGTGCATTCCGTTACCCATGGGTTACAGCCGGAGGTGAACGCGGATTGTATCACTGCCATAAAAAAAGGCCGGCTGAACGCCGGCCTTTTGTTACCCCTGGATCAGGCTTTGTCTATCCGATCCTTGAGGCTGTCCTTTACCTTGCCCTTCACCTGCTGGGCTTCACCCTTGCGCTCCTGCATACGCCCTTCGGCGCGGGTGCTGGGTTTGCTGCTTGCCTGTTTGACTCGACCGGCAACTTCGTTGGCCTTGCCTTTCACCTTGTCTTTGGTGCTGCTCATGATTCTGCCTCCTCTTTGTCGGTTGCAGAAAATCTGACCAGGCGAGGCGCGAAATGTTGCATTTATTCAGCGGATCACTTCACCAGCAGCACCGGTACTGGCACATCGTGCACCACGCGGGTAGCCACCGAGCCCATCACCAGATTGCCCAGGCTGCCCATGCCGCGGGTACCCATGACCACGGTGTTGCAGCCGAGCCGCTTGACCGCCGCTACCACCTCGGTCACCACGTCGCCCACCGCCACATGGCTCTGGTGACTGATGCCGGCCTGCTCGAGCAGCAGCGCGGCTTCCCGGTTGACCTTCTCCGCGTGTTGTATGGCCCCCTTGCGCAGATCATCCAGCATGCTGGCGGGCACATAGTTGCCATACAGATTCGGTTCCCGCTGAACGTTCAGCAGATGCACCTGAATGTCCGGATAGACCTTGGAAAAGTCGACCAGATACTGCACTGCCCGCTTGGCCGACGCCGACCCATCGAATGGAACCAGTACGTTGTGCATAGCCACTCCCTTATGTTCGTTGAGGTTCGTATTGAGCATAGCCCTTAACCGCCCCGGCTGCATTTGACCTGCATCAATACAGTGCACCGCCCGAGCGAAGCGCGAACCGAGCGCACCGGAAACAGGCACGGGTTTTCGCCCCTGACCGCATTTGCACCTTCAACCAATTGAATATAAAGGACTTTCAGACTTGGCAAGCTGTATGCATAGGGTATTGTGCCAACCAACAGAATGGAGTCACCCCATGAAGAAATCGTTTCTGATCCCCGCTGCCTGCGGCCTCGCTCTGTGCGCTCAGACTCAGGCCGAGTCCTTCGATACAGCCATCGGCACGATAGAAACCAGCATGAACGTGACCCTCGCCACCGACTACATCTGGCGGGGTCAATCGCAGACCGATGGTGCCGGCGCCATCCAGGGCGGTCTGGATATCGCCCACGAGAGCGGTCTGTACATCGGCACCTGGGCCTCGAACGTGGATTCGGAGGACTTCGGCGGGTCGAGTGTCGAGGTCGACTACTACGTCGGTTTCGGCAATGCCATCACCGACGATCTGAGCTACGACCTGCAATGGGCGACCTATACCTACCCGAAAAACAGCGACGCGACTGTCGAGGAGCTGCTGGCCAGCCTCAGCTACAAGGCGCTGACCGTGGGCGCCAAGTACGCCTATGATCCGGGTGTGGGCCTGTACACCTACATCGACTACGGCTTCGACCTGCCGCTGGAGATGGTTCTGGGCCTGCACTACGGCCTGACCGATACCAAGGATCCGCTGGATGGCGTGAGCGGGGATGAAAAGTACGCTGACTGGGCGGTGACCCTGAGCAAGACCGTGCTGGGTCTCGACCTGGCCCTGATGTACAGCGATACCGATCTGGGCAGCGACTGCCCCTACCAGAGCCGCAGTTCCTGCGACTCCAATGTGACCTTCTCGGTATCCCGCTCGTTCTGATCAGCCGGCCGTACCCGCCCGGGTACGGCCTGATCATCAGGCCCGCGGCAGGGTGACGCCGCGCTGGCCCTGATACTTGCCACCCCGATCCTTGTACGACACCTCGCACTGCTCGTCGGATTCGAAGAACAGCATCTGTGCCACACCCTCGTTGGCGTAGATCTTGGCCGGCAGCGTGGTGGTGTTGGAGAACTCCAGGGTCACATGGCCTTCCCACTCCGGTTCCAGCGGGGTGACGTTGACAATGATACCGCAGCGGGCGTAGGTGCTCTTGCCCAGGCAGATGGTCAGCACATTGCGCGGGATGCGGAAATATTCCACCGTGCGCGCCAGGGCGAAGGAGTTCGGCGGAATGATGCAGACGTCGCTCTTGACGTCGACGAAGCTCTTCTCGTCGAAGTGCTTGGGATCCACGGTGGCCGAGTGGATGTTGGTGAACACCTTGAACTCGTCAGCACAGCGCACATCGTAGCCGTAGCTGGATACCCCGTAGGAAATTACCCGCTGGTTCTCGCTGCCACGTATCTGGCGCTCGACAAAGGGTTCGATCATGCCGTGATCCTGCGACATCTGACGTATCCAGCGGTCCGATTTGATAGCCATGGGTGAATCCTGATCCAGGGGGTTGAAAAAGACCCAGCATATTACCGGTTATTGGCGTCACACTGAAGCCTCGGCGCAGCCGGAGCACGCCGAGACGGCCGCAGGCTCTCAGTCGTCACTGATGCTGATGACAGGTGCAGCCCCACCAGCGGCGAGCGCGCTGACCCGGGCAGCCACATGCCGGGCCATGTCCTGATACAGCAGACTGAGCTGGGATTCCGGCTCGGCGATCACCGTCGGCCTGCCGCCGTCGGCCTGCTCCCGGATGGTCAGGGACAGCGGCATGGAACCCAGCAGCTCGACACCGTACTCGTCGGCCAGACGTACACCGCCACCCTCGCCGAACAGGTGCTCGGCATGCCCGCAGTTGGAGCAGATATGCACGGCCATGTTCTCCACCACGCCGAGTACGGGGATGTTGACCTTGCGGAACATCTCGATACCCTTGCGGGCGTCGAGCAGGGCAATGTCCTGGGGTGTGGTCACTATCACCGAGCCGGTCACCGGCGCCTTCTGCGCCAGGGTCAGCTGCAGGTCCCCGGTGCCGGGGGGCATGTCGACAATCAGGTAGTCCAGATCATCCCAGGCGGTCTGGGTCAGCAGCTGCAGCAACGCGCCGGAGGCCATGGGACCACGCCAGGCCATGGGCGTCTTGTCATCGGCGAGAAAGGCCATGGTCATGACCTGGACCCCGTGGGCACGGGGTGGCACAAACCACTTCTCTTCCTTGACGCCGGGCCGGGTGCCCGCCGGCACGCCCAGCATCAATCCCATGCTGGGACCATAGATGTCCGCATCCAGCACCCCGACCCGGGCGCCCTCCCCGGCCAGCGCCAGCGCCAGATTGACCGAGGTGGTGGATTTGCCCACACCACCCTTGCCCGAGGCAACGGCAATGATGTTCTTCACATTGGCCAGCCCGGGAATATTGCCCTGGGTCGGTGCCGAGCGGACTTCCCAATCCACCTGCACCCTGGCCGACTCTACACCCGGTACGTTTTCCAGGGCCACGGTCAGCATCTGACCGATACCACCGACGATCCGGCCCGCAGCGTAGTTCAGCCGCAGGGAGACGCTCACCCGGTCGCCATCGATATCCAGCGACCGCAGGCAACCTGCGGTCAGCAGATCGGTCTTCAGATAAGGGTCCTGATAACTGCTAAGTGCCTGCTCGATGGCAGTGCGGTCGATCGGATTCATATAAAGGCACATCCAAGATTGCTAGGAACCCCACCATGCTACTGCCTCGCCCATCCAATGGCCACGCCCGACCCGCGACGGGTAAGCACACAGCCGTTGCAGGGGCACCCTGATGTCCCACCCATGAGCCACCATGACTCGATTGATACAGCAGCATTCGTAATGGCAATCTGATGCAAAAGTGTATTGCACTGCGACATCATGCCCTTCAGTCTGCAAAGGTGTTGCCGATAAGAATTCGGACATCCCCAGCAATGGATAACAACAGGGATTCACACCCTTATCCGAGGAAGCCATGCAGAACATAACAATCACCCAGAACCAAATGGCCGCAGCTCCGCAGCGTCACTGGGGCCAGCATCGTCTGCTGCTTGCGCTTGTCATCATTGCCCTGAGCGCCCTGCTCGCCTGGCATGCCGAACTCGGGCTGCGCCTGGTGGCGCTGGCCCTGGGCGCAGGAGCGCTTGTGCTTCTGCACGACCAACCCGGTCAGCTCGAACCACGCGGGCGGGCGGGCTTCACCCAGATCGATTCCGTGCAGCTGGACCTGTCACCGGCGGCAGCCGAGGAGACCCGGGATACCGCCTTTGCCGCCTTCAGCGAGCGCCTGCGGGATATGCTGCTCGGCCTGCAGCAGCACAACCTGCGCATTGCCCTGGACTCGGCCAAGAACCGCGTGCTGGCCGAGCGCACAGCCAGCGCCGCTCGCACCCAGGAGGACCTGTCGGAACTGATATTTCAGGCGAGCGAGCAGACCAGCAGCGCCTTGCAGGATATCAGTGCGCGCACCAGCAATATCTCTGCCATGACCTCACGCAACCTGGACGCCGCCCGCGCCTCGCAGATTCAGCTGACCCAGGCCTGCCGGCACATGGAGCAGATCAGCGGCGTCATGAATGGTTTCCAGGGCAGCATGGAGGCACTGGAGGCCACCTCGGGGGAGATCCGCAAGATTCTCGGTACGGTGCAGAACTTTTCCGCACAGACCAACATGCTGGCCCTGAATGCCGCGATCGAGGCGGCCCGAGCCGGTGAGCAGGGCCGCGGCTTCGCCGTGGTGGCCGATGAGGTACGCAGCCTGTCGATTCAGGTGGGTGCTGCCGCTGATCAGATTGGCGAGCTGATGGAGCAGATGTTCGGCGCCGTGAGCGGTGCCGAACAGCAGGCCCGCGAGATGCAGCAGCAGTCCGGGGAAGCGGGTGAGGCGGTGCGCAATGCGGCGGATCAGTTCGGCCAGATGGTCGGCGACTTCCAGCAGTGCAACGACGACCTGCTGATGGTCAGCAGTGCCCTGGAGGAGCTGGCGGTGGGTAACCAGGAGACCCATCAGCACAGTATCGCCATTCGCGACAGCAGCCGCAGTATCAGCGCCAACATGGAACAGAATTTCGTACTGGCCGACCGCCAGCGCGATGACAGCAACCTGGTCCTGCAGACCCTCAGCCTGTTCCGCCTGGGCAATGGCCAGCTGGAAGCGGTCACTGACCGGCTGATGGGGCATCGAGCGGAAATCGAGCAGGAACTGGCGGCCCTGCAGGCCAGCGGCGTGGACATCTTCGACCGCCGCTACAAGCCGATCCCGGGGACCAACCCACCCAAGCACGATGTCAGCTGGGCGGACGCCGCACGCGCGCGCATCCAGCCGCTGCTGGACAAGTGGGATAATCAGGGGCGCGACGGCATCCTTTATATAGTGCCGGTGGATGACCACGGTTACATGGCGGTCAGTCGCAGTGCCGCCTCCCAGCCGGAAACCGGTGATCCCCGCGTGGATGCGGTAAAGAGCAACTTCAAGCGCTTCGTGGTGCCCAGCAAGATAGAGCTGGAGAACCTCAACAAGTGCAAGTACGTCAGCCTCGGCACCTTCGTGCTGCCCGGTACCGATACCGTCATCTTCGTGCAGTTCGTGCCGCTGGTGGTCAACGGCCGTCACTGGGGCAGCCTGAGCGCGGGCCTTCTGCCTCAGGCGCTGATGCAGTCGAGCTGATCCCGGATGAAGTCGGCGACCCGCAGGGCAGCCTGATCGATCAGCTGCTGCTGGGTCAGCCCGCTGCGTCTGAGCGGCTTGAAGTCATGGTCGCCGCTCTCCAGCCAGTGCACCCGGATCCGGGCAGACAGCGCATAGCCGTCGACCTCCTCGGGACGACCGAAGGGATCACGGGTGCCCTGAAGAATCAGCGCGGGCGTCGCCAGCTGTTCAAGGTGCGCGGTGCGGGTCCGCTCCGGTTTGCCCGGTGGGTGGAAGGGATAACCGAAGCAGACCAGCCCGGCGGGTTGCACCTCGTCAGCCAGCAGACTGGCGACCCGCCCTCCCATCGACTTGCCGCCGATGAACAGCGGCGCGCAGACGTCGGGCCGTTCAGTCAGGTACGCCCGATAACTGTCCAACAGTACCGGCATGCGGTCCGGCGGCCGGCGGGTCCCCGAGGCACGGCGCTCGGCCATGTACGGGAACTCGAAACGCAGTACCGCCAGCCCCTGTCTCGCCAGCGCCTGGCTGAGCAGATTCATGAAGTCGCTGTCCATGGGTGCGCCGGCGCCATGGGCCAGCATCAGCTGCGCCAGCGGCTTGCCTGGTGGTCGCGTTTCCAGTAGCCTCAGCCCGTCTGCCGTCATTGCTTCCTCTGTAATCAATCGGTTAGCACCTGTTGCGCGGAAGTGGATCAGCACCAGTGTCGCACCGCCTTGATCCAGAGCAACTGCGACATCATGCCACAGCCACCTCGGGAACCTACCCTTCACAGCGCTGCCGCGGAGGCTTATCCTTGCGTGCACCGGTAATCCGGCCTGCGGAGGCCATACGGAACCAAGCCGCGGAGCTGTTGTTGCCAGCGCATACAAACCGGCGCAACCTTTCCCAGTACCTGCCTTTCGGGCAGGCTCCGTCTGAACTCCCCCCGGGCCGGCCATTACATTGACATGTGTCATTGCAATCAGTGGGGGCTTTTCCCATACTGCGGCCGCTTTGACCCCCTTTAACCTTTGCTATCCGTGGGAATCTCTCGCATGAGCACAGCTACCACTCCGACAGCCTATAACTACAAGGTGGTACGTCAGTTCGCCGTCATGACGGTGGTCTGGGGTATCATCGGTATGGCTCTGGGCGTCTTTCTGGCTGCACAGCTGGTTTGGCCCGCCCTCAACTTCGATCTGCCCTGGACCAGCTTCGGACGCCTGCGTCCGCTGCACACCAACGCAGTGATCTTCGCCTTCGGCGGTTGTGCCCTGATGGGTACATCCTTCTATGTCGTGCAGCGCACGAGCCAGACCCGCCTGTTCTCCGACAGTCTTGCCTCCTTCGTGTTCTGGGGCTGGCAGGCCGTCATCGTGGCTGCTGTCATCACCCTGCCCCTGGGTCTGACCAGCACCAAGGAGTACGCCGAGCTGGAATGGCCGATCGACCTGCTGATCACCGCTGTCTGGGTGGCCTATGCCGTGGTCTTCTTCGGCACCGTCATGAAGCGCAAGATGAAGCACATCTACGTGGCCAACTGGTTCTACGGCGCCTTCATCATCACCATTGCGGTGCTGCACATCGTCAACAACATGGCGATGCCGGTCAGCCTGTTCAAGTCCTACTCCATGTACGCCGGTGCCACCGACGCCATGGTCCAGTGGTGGTACGGTCACAACGCTGTGGGCTTCTTCCTGACCGCAGGCTTCCTCGGCATGATGTACTACTTCGTGCCCAAGCAGACCGAGCGTCCGGTTTACTCCTACCGCCTGTCCATCGTGCACTTCTGGGCACTGATCGGTCTGTACATCTGGGCCGGCCCGCACCACCTGCACTACACCGCGCTGCCTGACTGGGCTCAGACCTTGGGCATGGTGATGTCGCTGATCCTGCTGGCTCCGAGCTGGGGCGGCATGATCAACGGGATGATGACCCTGTCCGGCGCCTGGCACAAACTGCGCACCGACCCCATCCTGCGCTTCCTGGTGGTAGCTCTGGCCTTCTACGGCATGTCCACCTTCGAAGGTCCGATGATGGCCATCAAGACCGTGAACGCCCTGTCGCACTACACCGACTGGACCATTGGCCACGTACACGCCGGCGCTCTGGGCTGGGTTGCCATGATCTCCATCGGTGCGGTCTACCACATGCTGCCCAAGGCCTTCGGTCGCGAGCAGATGCACAGCATCGGCCTGATCAACGCCCACTTCTGGCTGGCTACCATCGGTACCGTGCTGTACATCGTATCCATGTGGGTCAACGGTATTACCCAGGGCCTGATGTGGCGCGCAGTCAACGTGGACGGCACCCTCACCTACTCCTTCGTCGAGGCACTGGAAGCCAGCCACCCGGGTTATATCGTCCGCATGATCGGTGGCCTGTTCTTCGTGATCGGCATGCTGCTGATGGGCTACAACTCCTGGCGCACCATCCGTGCCTCCAAGCCGGCTGAAGCCCAAGCTGCCGCCCAGATCGCCTGAGGATTATGATCGATGAAACGACACGAGCTAGTTGAAAAGAACATAGGCCTGATGATCGTGCTGATCGTGGTTGCGATCAGCTTCGGCGGCCTGACCCAGATCGTTCCGCTGTTCTTCCAGGATGAGACCACCCAGCCGGTCGAGGGCCTGCGCCCCTACACCGCGGTGGAGCTGGAAGGCCGTGACATCTATATCCGCGAAGGCTGCGTCAGCTGCCACTCGCAGATGATCCGTCCGTTCCGTTCGGAAACCGAGCGTTACGGTCACTACTCCGTTGCCGGTGAAAGCGTCTGGGAACACCCCTTCCTGTGGGGCTCCAAGCGTACCGGTCCGGATCTGGCCCGCGTTGGCGAGCGTTACTCCGACGACTGGCACCGCGCTCACCTGATCAACCCGCGTGACGTGGTGCCCGAGTCCAAGATGCCTGCCTACCCCTGGCTGCAGGAGAACGTGCTGGACGGCAAGCACACTGCCCGCAAGATGGAAGTGATGCGCAAGCTGGGCGTTCCCTATACCGATGAAGATATTGCAGGTGCCCGTGAGGCTGTTCGCGGCGTGAGCGAGATTGACGCCCTGATTGCCTACCTGCAGCACCTCGGTACCGTCATCTCAGACCGCCGGTAAGTAAACATGGACATCAACACTCTCCGCGGCATAGCCACCATCTTCGCGATGGTGGCCTTTATCGGCATCGTGATATGGGCTTACAGCGCCTACAAGAAGAAGGACTTCGATGAGGCAGCCCAGCTTCCCTTCGCCGACGACGATAAAGACCAGCTAACGCGCGAGCAGAAAGATACCCGGAGTAAAGAAAATGAGTAATTTCTGGAGCTGGTACATCATTGTACTTACCGTTGTCTTCCTGGTGCTGATCACCTGGCTGCTGTTTGCCACGCGCAAGGGCCAGAAGCCGGACCAGACCACCCAGACCATGGGCCATGCCTATGACGGCATCGAAGAGTATGACAACCCCCTGCCCCGCTGGTGGTTCATGCTGTTCGTCGCCACCCTGGTGTTCACTGTCATCTACCTGATCCTGTATCCGGGCATGGGCAAGTTCCCCGGCGTGCTGGGCTGGACCCAGGTAAATCAGTACGAGCGTGAAGTAGAGCGCGCCGAAGCCCGCTTCGAGCCGATCTACGCCAAGTACCGCGACATGTCGATTGCCGACGTGGCACGTGATGAAGAGGCTCGCCGCATCGGTCAGCGCCTGTTCGCTACCAACTGCTCGGTTTGCCACGGTTCGGACGCTCGGGGCGCCTTCGGCTTCCCCGACCTGACCGACAATGACTGGCTGTGGGGCGGTGAGCCCGAGCAGATCCTGACCACCCTGCGTCAGGGCCGTCAGGCGACCATGGCCGCCTGGCTGCCGGTGATCGGTGAAGACGGCGTACGCGCCACTGCCGCCTATGTCCGCAGCCTGTCCGGGCTGGAGACTGAAGGTGCCGATCTGGAGCGCGGCAAGCAGATCTTTGCTACCAACTGCGTGGCCTGTCACGGTCCCGAGGGCAAGGGCAACCACCTGCTGGGTGCTCCCAATCTGACCGATGATGTCTGGCTGTACGGCTCCAGCACCATGCAGGTCGAGCACACCATCCGTGCCGGTCGTAACGGCAACATGCCCTCCCAGGCCCACCTGGGTGACGACAAGCTGCACATGCTGGCGGCCTACGTCTACAGCCTCTCGCTGGAAGACAAGTAACAGCCACGCGACCCCCTGTCGCATGGTCTACTCCGCCCGGTCGGGATATCCTGACCGGGCGGAGCCCGTTTTGGGCCCCTCGATCCTGACCTGCCATGGCCAGACTCACCCTCCTTCATAATCAAATGGCAGCCTGATATGAGCGATAAGATTCCCGTCAAAGATGTCACCACCGACAAGAATGAAGGCATAGACCTGTATTCCAAGCGTGAGGCTATTCACACGCGGTCATACAAGGGCTTCTTCAAGAACATCCGTCTGGCTGGTGTGGCGTTCCTGTTTCTGCTGTTCTTTGGCACCGCCTGGCTGAATGTGGGTGATCGTCAGGCGGTCCTGTGGGATCTGCCGGCCCGCCAGTTCCACATCTTCGGCGCAACCTTCCAGCCCCAGGACTTCTTCCTGCTGTCCTTCCTGCTGATCATCTGCGCTTTCGGCCTGTTCTTCATCACCACCTTCGCCGGCCGTATCTGGTGCGGTTACACCTGCCCGCAGACCGTCTGGACCTGGATCTTCATGTGGGCCGAGCGGGTGACCGAGGGCGAGCGCAACGCCCGCATCAAGCTGGACGCCGCGCCCATGAGCGCCAACAAGCTGCTGCGCCGCAGCGCCAAGCACGCCCTGTGGCTGGCCGTCTCGCTGGCCACGGCACTGACCTTCGTCGGCTATTTCACCCCGATCCGCGGCCTGGTGGTGGACCTGTTCACCTTGAACCTGAACCCCTGGGCGGCCTTCTGGCTGTTCTTCTTCACCGCGGCGACCTACATCAACGCGGGCTGGCTGCGCGAACAGGTGTGCTTCTACATGTGCCCCTACGCGCGCTTCCAGAGCGTGATGTTCGACAAGGACACCATGGTGGTGACCTACGATTACAACCGCGGCGAAGCCCGGGGTCCGCGCAAGAAAGGGGTGGATCCGGCCGAGCTGGGTCTGGGTGACTGCATCGACTGCACCATGTGCGTGCAGGTCTGCCCCACCGGCATCGACATCCGTGACGGTCTGCAGTTCGAATGCATCCAGTGCGCCGCCTGTATCGATGCCTGTGACGAGGTCATGGACAAGATGGGTTACGAGCGGGGGCTGATCCGCTATACCACCGAACACAACATGGCCGGGCAGAAGACCCGTGTCCTGCGTCCGCGCCTGATCGGCTACGGGGCGGCGCTGGCCATCATGATCGGCATGTTCATCGTCACCCTGAGCAATATGGCCCAGGTCGCCCTGGACGTGCAGCGTGACCGAAATGTCCTGTATCGGGAAGCCCGTGGCGGCAACATCGAAAACGTGTACATAATCAAGGTCATGAACAAGGGCCAGGAGCCGCGCACCTTCAACCTGTCGGTGGAGGGCCATCCGCAGCTCAGCCTGGAAATGCAGGCCAGTCGCCTGACCGTCGAGCCCAGCAGCCTGCTGCAGGTGCCGGTCAACGTCCAGCTGGCTCCCGAATACATGCAGGGCACCAACATGCCCATCACCTTCGTTGTAACCGCGGTTGATGATGAGGGCATATCGGCCCGTTCCGAAAGCCGCTTCATGGGCCCGACCCTGAGGTAAAGCAATGCAGCAACAAAACGGTATTCCACCCTGGTACAAGCAGTTCTGGCCCTGGTTCCTGATCGGCATTCTGGTGTTTGCCGTGGTGATCGGGCTGGGGCTGGTCTACGTATCGCTGCTCAACCCCGACAGCATGGTACGTGACAACTACTACAAGGAAGGCCGTGCCATCAACATGCACATGGGACGGGACCACCGGGCCCGGGATCTGAACCTGTCCGCCAGCTTCAGCATCGATGACGTCACCGGCGGGATCAGTCTGGAGCTGGACGGCGATCTCGATCCGCTGCCGCCCCGACTGCTGCTGGATATCATGTCGCCGACCCATGCCGAACGCGACCGCAGCGTCGAGCTGCGCCAGCTCTCCGGCAACCAGTATGCCGGCGAGCTGGAGTTCACCATCCAGGGTCGCCACTACATCGACCTGAGCGACCCCGCCCTGCCGGGGGAGGACGGCTGGAGGCTGACCGGCGAAGTGATTCTGGAAATGGGTCAGCAACACCAGCTTGATTCCCGCTGAGTCCATGAACCAACCTCTGCCCTGCTACCACTGTGGCGAGCCGGTTCCTGCCGGCTCGACCTGGCAGGTAAGCATTCTCGGCGCACCCCGCGCCATGTGCTGCCCCGGTTGCGAAGCGGTCGCCCAGGCCATCGTCAGCGGTGGACTGGAGTCCTACTACAGCCACCGGACCGAGCATTCGGTCAATCCCGAAGCCCTGCCCCGGGCCCTGCAGGACGAACTCGAGCTGCTCGACCGCAGCGAGGTGCAACAGCGCTATGTACGCAGTGATGGCGATCAGCAGCAGATCCAGCTGCTGATCGAAGGCATCAGCTGTGCGGCCTGCGGCTGGCTCATCGAACGGCGCCTCAAGCAGATGCCCGGTGTCCGGGAAGCCAGCCTCAATCTGGGCAACAACCGGCTCAACCTGAGCTGGGATACCAACCGCAGCAAGCTGTCGAGCCTGCTCGCCGAGATCCGCCGCATCGGCTATATCGGTCATCCCTACGAACCGGACCGGGCCAGCGCCCAGATCGCCGCTGAAAACCGCCGCCACCTGCGCCGACTCGGTCTCGCCGGGCTGATGTTCATGCAGGTGATGATGGCCACCATGGCCCTGTGGGACGGCTTCAACCAGGACATGACCCCGGAAATGGCGGCCACCCTGCGCTGGGCGGCGCTGCTGATGACCACCCCGGTGGTGCTCTACAGCTGCACACCCTTCTTCCGCGGCGCCTGGCGCGACCTGAAGAACCGCCAGCTGACCATGGATGTGTCGGTGTCCCTGGCCATTGGCGCCACCTATGTCGCCGGCATCTGGACCACCCTGACCGGGCGCGGCGAGATCTATTTCGACTCGGTGGTGATGTTCGCCTTCTTCCTGCTGGCCGGGCGCTACCTGGAACGCCGGGCGCGTCAGCGCACCGTGGAAAGTACTGCTCGCCTGGTCAACCTGCTGCCCCCCAGCACCCTGAGGGTGACCGTCGACGGCGGCACCGAGCGCATCCTGCTCGAAGAGGTACGTGAAGGCGATCTGCTGGAGGTCAAGCCGGGCGAGAGCATCCCCGCCGACGGCACCATAGTCCAGGGCGTCAGCAGCATCGACGAATCCGCCCTGTCCGGCGAGTATCTGCCGCTGGCCAAGCGGGCCGGGGACCGGGTCACTGCCGGCACCCTCAACGTGGAAGGCCCCCTGCAGATCCGCGTCAGCGCCATCGGCGAGCAGACCCGACTGTCGGCCATAGTACGGCTGCTGGAACGCGCCCAGTCGGAGAAGCCCCGACTGGCGCGCCTGGCCGACCGCGTGGCCCAGTATTTCCTGCTGATAGTGCTGCTGGCCGTGGTCATGGTCGGCGCCGCCTGGTGGTGGCTGGAGGGCGGTGAGCGGGCGTTCTGGATCATCATCGCCATGCTGGTTGCCGCCTGCCCCTGCGCCCTGTCCCTGGCCACCCCGACGGCCCTGACCACCGCCACCGGCAGTCTGCACAAGCTGGGCCTGCTGGTCACCCGTGGCCACGTGCTGGAAGTGCTGAACCACATCGACACCGTGATCCTGGACAAGACCGGCACCCTGACCGAGGGGCGCATGACGCTGGAGCGCGTCGAGCCCTTCCCCGGGCAGGATGCGGATCAGGCATTGCAGCACGCACGCATGATCGAGTCCTGCTCCGAACACCCCATAGCGCGGGCCTTCGGCCGCAGTGCCCAGCAGGCCGAGGAAGTCACCAACCACCCGGGCCTGGGCCTGCAGGGCCGCTGCGACGGGCGTCTGCTGCGCATCGGCAAACCCGGCTTCGTCGCCGAACTGGGTAGCTGGGCAGCGCCGGCGGTACCGAACGACGCCGGACAGTGGCTGCTGCTGGGCGACCAGACCGGCCCCATCGCCTGGTTCGTGCTCAACGATCGCCTGCGCAGCGATGCCGGTGCCCTGATCGATGCTCTGAAACGCCGGGGCATGCGCGTGGTGCTGCTGTCCGGCGACCATGCCCCGGTGGTGGAGCGCATGGCCGCCGAGCTGGGCATCAGCGAGGCCATCGGCAACGCCACGCCGTCGGACAAGCTGGCCTTCGTGCAGCAACAGCAGAACCGCGGAGCCCGGGTGCTGATGCTGGGCGATGGAGTCAACGACGTGCCGGTACTGGCCAGCGCCGATATCTCGGTGGCCATGGGTGATGCCTCGGATCTGGCCAAGACCAGCGCCGATGCGGTGCTGCTCAGCAGCCACCTGCAGGTCCTCGACGAAACCTTCGATGTGGCCCGGCGTACCCGGCGGGTCATGGTGCAGAACCTGTTCTGGGCCAGCGCCTATAATTTCGGGGTACTGCCGCTGGCCGCCCTCGGCCTGATCGGCCCCGCCCTGGCCGCCGCCGGCATGTCCGCCAG
Organism: Halopseudomonas sp. Lyrl_26; assembly: GCF_051948695.1. NCBI lineage: Bacteria > Pseudomonadati > Pseudomonadota > Gammaproteobacteria > Pseudomonadales > Pseudomonadaceae > Halopseudomonas > Halopseudomonas sp. Lyrl_26. The sequence continues at coordinate 100,004 of NZ_JAYJLH010000005.1, read as the reverse complement.
CTCGCTGCTGGTGGTCCTGAACGCCCTGCGACTGGCTCGCCTGCGCCGCCGTCGGCATCAGGCCACCGGCCCCACGTTACAGGAGCAGACAGCATGACCGTACTCTACATTCTCGTGCCCGTTGCCATAGTTCTGGTGGGCATTGCCATTCTGGTGTTCAACTGGGCGGTCAACAGCGGCCAGTACGACGACCTCGACGGCCCGGCCCACAGCATCCTGTTCGATGACGAGGAGCCGCTGCCCCCGTCGGACGAGCCGGCCGATCCCGAGGCGACCATCCCCCGCCGCAACCCGCCGGACGAACCGCGCTGACGATGGAACTGATTCCGCTCTTCTTCACCGCCCTGGCTCTGGGCCTGCTCGGCGGCGGTCATTGTATCGGCATGTGCGGTGGCCTCATGGGCGCGCTGACCATGGCCATTCCCGCGCAGCAGCGCCGCGGCTGGCCCCTGTGGCGGGTCCTGCTGGGCTATAACCTGGGCCGCATCACCAGCTACAGCATCGCCGGCGCCCTGCTCGGGAGTATCGGTTGGTTGATTCAGGATCTGGGACTGGGTCCTCTGCTGCGCACCCTGGCCGGTCTGCTGATGATTGCCATGGGGCTGTATCTGGCCAACTGGTGGTCCGGCCTGACCCGCCTGGAGCGGCTGGGGCGTGGGCTGTGGAAGCATATCGAGCCCATGGCACGCCGACTGCTGCCGGTCACCCGAATGCCCCAGGCGGTGCTGCTGGGTGCGCTCTGGGGCTGGCTGCCCTGCGGGCTGGTCTACAGCACTCTGGTCTGGGCCAGCAGCCAGGGCCAGGCAGGGCTGTCCGCCGCACTTATGGCGACCTTCGGCCTGGGCACTCTACCGACGCTGATGGCGACCGGCCTGCTGGCCCATCGTCTGACCACCCTGCTGCGGCGCCGTGCGGTGCGGATAGCCGCTGCCGTGCTAATCATCCTGTTCGGCGTGTGGACCATTCCCGGCCCCCATACCGCCTGGCTGGCAGGCGGCCTTCACGCGTCCACCGGCTCGCATCTGGCGCACTGAGCCGGCAGGAGTGTTAGAATGATTTTTCATTCAGCCCTCGAGCGTGCGCCAGGGAGCCGGTCACGCCGTCGCCATGAGGATCCTAGTCACGATGTCCAATGCCACAAACCTGCTTCAGCGTGAAGCCCATTGCAAGGACTGCAGTCTGGCGTGCATGTGTCTGCCGATCTCCCTGCATGCCGATGAGATCGACGCGCTGGACCGCATCGTCAAGCGTGGTCGCCCGCTGCGCAAGGGCGATGTCCTGTTCCGTCAGGGCGACGAGTTCTGCTCCATCTTTGCCCTGCGCAGCGGGGCCATCAAGACCTATGGTCTGTCCGATGAGGGCGATGAGCAGATCACCGGCTTCCACCTGGCCGGTGAGCTGATCGGCATGTCCGGCATGGACACCGAGCGTTACACTGTTACCGCAGTGGCGCTGGAAACCACCTCGGTCTGCGAGATTCCCTTCGACAATCTGGATGAACTGACGGCCGTGCTGCCGCAGCTGCGCAAACAGCTGATGCGCCTGATGAGCCGCGAGCTGCGCGAGGATCAGGAAATGATGCTGCTGCTGTCGCGCAAGAATGCCGATCAGCGCATAGCCACCCTGCTGATCAACCTGTCCGCCCGCTTCCGTGCGCGGGGCTATTCGGCCCGCGCCTTCCGCCTGGCCATGTCGCGTAACGAGATCGGCAACTACCTGGGCCTGGCGGTGGAAACCGTGTCCCGCGTATTCACCCGTTTTCAGCAGCAGGGCCTGATCACCGCCGAGGGCAAGCAGATCGAGATCCTCGACTATATTCAGCTCTGTGCGCTGGCCGGTGGCCAGACCGAGTAAACAGACCAGGAACACAACCCATGATTTTTGACGAGTTCACGATCAAATCCCTGATTCGCCCGGTACCGGGCTTTCCCCGGGACGGCGTGACCTTTCGTGACATCACCCCCCTGTACCAGTCTCCCCGGGCTGTACGCATGGTCACCGACAGCCTGATCCAGCGCTACGTCGAATCGCCGGTCACTCATATCGGCGCCATCGATGCCCGCGGTTTCCTGCTCGGGTCCGTGCTGGCCTACGAGCTGAACAAGCCTCTGGTGCTGTTCCGCAAGGCCGGCAAGCTCCCCGCCGACTGCGTCAGCGCCGCCTACAGCACCGAGTACGGCGAGGCACGCATCGAAGTGCATCGCGATGCCCTCACCGAAGGCGCCCAGGTGCTGCTGGTGGATGACCTGATCGCCACCGGTGGTACTTTCCTCGCCGCCGCGCAGCTGGTGGACCAGCTCGGTGCGCAGGTCTACGAGGCCGCTGCCATTATCGACCTGCCGGATCTGGGCGGGAGCCGCCTGATCCAGGACGCAGGGATCGCCACCTTCACCCTGTGCGCCTTCGAAGAGAACGAATGAACTGATGTCCGGCGAGCCACCCGCCCCGGAGCTGATTGCCCGGGGCACGCCTGCTTTCCGGCGTGCCAGCCTGGGCCTGGTGCTGGCCTCGCTGGTGATCTTCGGCAATCTCTACGCGATACACCCGCTGCTGCCACTGATTGCCGAGCAGTATCAGGTCAGCACCCTGCGGGCCAGTAATGCCTTCACCCTCACCAGCCTCACGCTGGGGCTCTCTCTGCTGATACTGGGCCCGCTGTCGGATGCCTTCGGTCGCCGGGCACCGCTGATCATCGGCATGGCCTGCACCAGCGTGCTGACCCTGTGCATCGCCTTCAGCGACAGTTTCACCACCCTGCTGTGGCTGCGGGCACTGCTGGGCATTGCGCTGGGTGTATTGCCCGCCACCGCCATCGCCTATCTCGGCGACAGCATGCAGCGCGGTGCGCTGATCAGCGCCGTGGGGCTGTACATCGGCGGCAACACCGTGGGCGGCGCCGGCGGGCGCCTGCTGGGCGGCTTCATCGCCGATCATGTCAGCCTCGACGCGGTGTTCCTGATCATCGGCGCCTCCAGTCTGCTGTGCACTCTGGTGGTTCTCGTGCTGCTGCCACCGGCCCGGGGCTTCAGTGCCCAGCCCCTGTCCCTCAGTGGCACGCTGCGCAACTTCGCCAGCCACCTCGGCAACCGGGCGCTGCTGCCGGCCTATCTGGTCGGCGGGCTCAACTTCATGGTGTTCATCAACCTGTACACCTTCGTCACCTTCCGCCTAAGCGGGGAGCCCTGGCAGCTGGGCGCCAGCAGCCTGGGCATGCTGTTTCTCACCTATCTGGCCGGCACCTTCTCCTCCAGTCTGTCCGGCCGCGTGGGCGCCGAGCGCGCGACCCTCGGCATGGCCACGGGCATACTGATCTTTGCCCTGGGCTGCCTGGTGACCCTGACCAGTCCGCTGTGGCTGATCATCGGTGGCCTGCTGCTCAACTCCTTCGGCTTCTTCCTGACCCACTCCCTGGCCAACAGCTGGATCAACCAGAACGCCACCCACGCCAAGGCGAGCGCCTCATCGCTGTATTCGGTGTTCTACTATCTGGGCGCCGCAGTGGGGATCTACTATCTCGCCCCCTTCTGGAGACTGGCCGGATGGCCCGCCGTGGTCGCTGGCAGCCTGCTGGTCCTGGTGGTCAACCTGGCGCTGACCGGCTACCTGCGGCGCCGATAACTGGACGTCACCGGCTGCCTTACTTAATATCGACTGTCATAACAAACAGGGAACCCTGCGCAATGACGTACAGGGCTCACAGAGACATCCTGTCAGAGGATGCAACAGTAGGAAACCGGCATGCCCATAGCTACCCTGCCCCCCGATACCCGCCTGTTGCTGATCGATGATCACCAGATCTACCTGGACGGCCTGACACTGACTCTCAACAGTCTCTGCCAGGGTATCACCCTCGATCACGCGCGTACCGCCGGCGAAGCCATGGAACAGGTCTCTCGTCACACCTATGACCTGATACTGCTGGATCTGCATCTGCCAGACGGCAACGGGCTGCATCTGCTGGAAAAACTGCATGCGGTGGACCCGCTGACACCGGTAGCCATCCTTACCGGCAGCAACAACCCCAGTGATATGGACGCAGCTCTCAAGCGCGGAGCCGCCGGGTTCATCAGCAAGACCGCTGACGGACCCACCCTGATCAACGCCGCCCTGCGGCTGCTGTTCGGCGAGCAGGTGCTGATCGCCGACGAGACCCAGATGCAGGATCGACGAGCGCTGGCCCGGGACATGGGCATCACGCCGCGCCAGCTGGAAATACTCGACCTGCTGGCCGAAGGACTGCCCAACAAGGTCATCTGCCAGCGCCTGTCGCTGTCCGAGGACACGGTCAAGACCCATCTGAAGGCGGTCTTCGCGGCCCTGGGCTGCCACAACCGCACCGAATGTGTGAACACCGCGCGCCGGCACGGGCTGATCAGCAGCTGACCGGGCTCAGCAGCCCCTGAACCGCCCGGCGCAGGCGCGCCGGCAGCACCGGCTTGTAGATCACCATCACGTCCGCCTGACGCGCGGCGTCCTCGAGGTCATTGCTGGTGTCGGCGGTAATCAGCGCCGTAGCGCCATCGTACATCCCCTGTTCACGCAGACTGATGATCAGCTCGAGTCCACTGGTCGGCCCCTCCAGGTGGTAGTCGGACAGCAGCAGGTCGGTTCCCGCGATACCTTCGACACCCAGCGCCAGCACGCTCTGCGCATCGGCATGACTGGTCACCGTAAGGCCCCAGTGACGCAGCAGCGTTTCCATCGCCTCGCGGTTGACCAGATCGTTCTCCACCAGCAGAACGCGCCCATGCAGCGGCGTGCCGTTTGCGGTCGGTACGGCCGCAGGTTCGGGATACCACTCGCCGAGGGGTACCCGGACCCAGAAGGTGGCACCCTGCCCCGGCTCGGACTCGACGCCGGAGGGATACTCCAGCAGATGCTGCAGCTGACGGCAGATGGACAGCCCCAGGCCCACCCCCTTCTCCAGGGTGCGGGCCGGATTGCGCAGCTGGGTGAACTCTTCGAATATGCGCTGCTGATCCTCGCGGCTGAGGCCGCAACCATCATCCACCACCTCGATACGGGCCTGCTCCTCGGCTTCACTGACGCGCACCAGTACCTTGCGGGCTCCGGAGTGCACCAGGGCATTGGTCAGGTAGTTGCGCACCAGCCGCTCCAGCAGCACAGGGTCGGTGAATACGGCGCTGCGGGGCGGGCATTGGAGGCTGATCTCGATGCCGCTCTCAGCGGCCGCGCTGTCCAGACTGCCGATAAGGCGCCGCAACCAGTCGTGCAGGTTCAGGTGCCGCAGCTGCGGCCGCACCATGCCCACCGACAGCCGGGAGATGTCCAGCAGCGAGTTGAGCATGGCCTGCAGCAGTTGTGATGATTCGGCCAGGCGCCCCAGGGTCCGGCGCGCCTCCGCCTCCTGGACCTTCTCCTGCAGATGCTCGATGAACAGGGACATGGCATGCAGCGGCTGGCGCAGGTCATGGCTGGCCGTGGCCAGAAAGCGTGTCTTGCCCTGGCTTTCCCGCTCGGCCCGCAGGCGCGCCGCCTGCAGCAGCTGCTCATTCAGATAGCCGCGGCGCAGCATGTACTCGGAGGCGTAGGCGACAATGCTGCCCATCAGGGTGAAACTGCCCAGATACAGGCTGCTGGTGAGGATGAGCTCCCGGGGCGTGCCGATCAGCACCTCTCCGGTCAGATAGCAGCCCAGAATGAGCCAGGAGCAGAGCACCGAATGGCGCGCCGGCAGGCCCAGCAGAAAGGTGCCCGACAGCAGCACCAGATACAGACCGTCATGGGTGACGGGCACCACCAGCGGCTGCGTACGGCACAGCAGGATGATCATCGCCACCATGGCCCCTACGCAGAAGTAGGCCAGGGTCGCCATCTTGAACGCCAGAGGCACCGCTACCCGTCCGGGCCGGTTGACGAACCACAGGGAGAAGCAGACCAGCACCAGCACCAGACTGCGCAGCGGTATGCTGATCTGGTGTATTTCCGGCGGCAGGTAGCGGTAGTCCACCCAGAAGAACAGCAGCATGAAGCCAAGGCTGGACAGGGTCACCGGCCACCGGCGTCCGCACATCTTGCGGTGCATGTAGTCCTGGAATCCGGTTTCGAGCGAAGAGCTGAAGCGCAGGCGTCCGAGACGGTGACGCTGGGCCAGCAGTGCCGGCTCGTCAAGCATCGCCTGGTTCAGGGCAGGAGTATCGATCATCTTGTTATTGTTCCTGTGTTCATCCGCTGCCTGAGAGCCTACGCCGATTCACCCGGGACGACCACCGGCAGGATAGCCCACGGTTGACCTCGTCCGGCGGGCTCTGCATGCTAGGGTTCATTCACAGCCAGTCAAATAACAACGGAGTTTTCCATGCCCCAGAGCCCAGACCGGAACCGTCAGATCCTGCTTGCCTCCCGCCCCGTCGGTGCACCGGTGCCCGAGAACTTCAGCCTGGTCGAAACGCCGGTGCCCACCCCCGGTCCGGGGCAGATGCTGCTGCGCAACCTGTGGATGTCACTGGACCCCTACATGCGCGGCCGCATGAGCGATGCCAAGTCCTATGCCGATCCCGTGCCGGTGGGCGGCGTCATGCCCTGCGGTGCGGTGAGCCGGGTAATGCAATCCAATCTGGACGGTTATCAGCCCGGCGATCTGGTGATGTGCTATACCGCCGGCTGGCAGGATTACAGTCTGTCGGACGGCACCATGGTGTTCAAGCTCGACCCCGACATGCCGGAGCCTTCCCAGGCCCTCGGTGTGCTGGGCATGCCCGGGTTCACCGGTTACATGGGATTGCTGGATATAGGTCAGCCCAAGCCCGGCGAGACGGTGGTGGTGGCAGCGGCCACGGGACCGGTGGGCAGCGTGGTGGGTCAGGTGGCCAAGCTCAAGGGCTGTCGGGTGGTCGGCATCGCCGGCGGAGCGGACAAGTGTGCCTACGCGGTAGATGAGCTGGGCTTCGACGTCTGCCTCGACCACCGCCTCGACAGTCTGGCCGACGACCTGGCCAACGCCTGTCCGGACGGCATCGATATCTATTTCGAGAACGTCGGTGGCAAGGTCTTCGATGCGGTCATGCCCCTGCTCAACCCCCACGCACGCATCCCGGTGTGCGGCCTGATCGCCCAGTACAACGCCACCGAACTGCCACCGGGTCCGGACCGCCTGCCGGCACTGATGCGCCTGCTGTTGAGCCAGCGCATCCGCATGCAGGCATTCATCATCTTCGACAACTATGGTCCGCATTACCCTGAATTCCTGGCGCAGATGACGCCCTGGGTGGCCGAGGGCAAGGTCAAGGTCAAGGAGCACCGTATCGAGGGTCTGGAGAACGCCCCCCAGGGCCTGATCGGCCTGCTCGAGGGCCAGAACTTCGGCAAGGTGGTCGTCCGGATCGCCGACTGAACAGCAGATGACACCGGCAACCAAAGTACTGGACAAGGCGCGGGTCAACTACAGCCTGCACCGCTATGAACACGATCCGCAGGCCGAATCCTACGGCGGCGAAGCGGCGGAGAAGCTCGGCCTGGACCCGGCCAGGGTGTTCAAGACCCTGCTGGCCAGCACCGAAACCGGCGAGCTGCTGGTGGCGGTGGTGCCGGTCAGCGGGCAACTCGACCTGAAACTTCTGGCCCGCGCGGCCGGCAGCAAGCGAATCGGCATGGCCGACCCGGCAGCCGCCCAGCGCAGTACCGGCTACCTGCTGGGCGGCATCAGTCCGCTGGGCCAGAAGAAGCGCCTGCGCACCTTCATTGACGACAGCGCCAGGCAGTGGCCGGAGATCTACGTGAGCGCAGGCCGGCGCGGGCTGGAGATCGCCCTGGCACCGTCGGATCTGGCCAGCCAGACCCATGCCACCTTCGCCCCCATCGGGCGCAACGACTGACGGATATTCCCATGCCAGACTACCTGCTTGCGATAGACCAGGGCACCACCAGCAGCCGGGCAATGATCTTCGACGAGCACTGTCGCCCGCTGCAGACGGCACAGCAGGAATTCGCCCAGCATTTTCCGCAGGATGGCTGGGTCGAACATGATCCGGAAGACATCTGGCAATCGGTGGTGAGCGTGGTGCGCAACGCACTGCAGCAGGCCGGACTGGCGGCAACCGATATCCGCGGCATCGGCATCACCAATCAGCGGGAGACCACCCTGGTCTGGAATGCCGAGACCGGGCAGGCGATCTACCCGGCCATCGTCTGGCAGGACAGGCGCACCGCCGCCTACTGCGACCAGTTGCGCGAGCAGGGTCACGAGGCGCTGATCAGCGAGCGCACCGGCCTGCTGATCGATCCCTACTTTTCCGCCACCAAGCTGCGCTGGATCCTGGACCAGGTGCCCGGTGCCCGCCAGCAGGCCGAACAGGGGCAGCTGCGCTTCGGCACCGTGGACAGCTTCCTGCTGTGGCGCCTGACCGGGGGCCGGGTGCATCGCACCGACGCCACCAACGCCTCGCGCACCCTGCTCTTCAATATCCATACCCAGCAGTGGGATCAACAGCTGCTTGAACTCATGGACATCCCGGCCAGCCTGCTGCCCGAGGTGCTGGACAACACCGCCGAGTTCGGCCACACCGACCCGAGCCTGTTCGGCGCTCCCATTCCGGTGGCGGCCATGGCCGGTGACCAGCAGGCGGCGCTGGTCGGGCAGGCCTGTTTCAGCCCGGGCAGCGTCAAGAGTACCTATGGCACCGGCTGCTTCATGGTGATGAACACCGGCGACACACCGGTGCGCTCGCCCCACCGCCTGCTGACTACCGTCGCCTACCGGCTCGATGGCAAGCCCACCTACGCCCTGGAGGGCAGCATCTTTGTTGCCGGCGCCGCCATCCAGTGGTTGCGCGACGGACTCAGGCTGATCAGCCATGCCGACGAAACCGAAGCCCTGGCCGAGCAGGTCGGGGATCAGAGTGGCGTCTATCTGGTACCGGCGTTCACCGGACTGGGTGCCCCCTACTGGGATCCCAAGGCGCGCGGGGCCATCCTCGGCCTGACCCGGGACACCGGTATTGCCGAGATCGTCACCGCCGGGCTGCAGTCGGTGTGCTTCCAGACCCGTGACCTGCTGGAAGCCATGCAGGCCGACGGCAACATGGCCATAACCTCGCTCCGGGTGGATGGCGGGATGGTGGTCAACAACTGGATGGTGCAGGCCCTGGCCAATACCCTGGGCGTGGCGGTGGAGCGTCCTCGCATAACCGAGACCACCGCCCTGGGTGCGGCCTGTCTGGCGGGACTGCAACGGGGCCTGTTCGGCAGTCTGCAGGAGCTTGCCGGCCACTGGGGCCGGGAGCGCAGCTTCGCCCCCCTGATGCCCGAGCAGCGCCGCCTGCAGCTCTATCAGGGCTGGCTGGATGCGGTGCGGCGGGTACGGGGAACCTGACCGCGCCGCGCCCCCCTCTCAGGGCCGGGCTGAATCCGGCAGTTCGCTGGCAGGCATCTCTTCGGCAGGCACAGCCGCCGCTGCTACCTCGGCCGATTCGTCAGGCAGCTCCTCGTCCTCGGCGGGTACGGCGAGCACGGCAACGACCTCCTGCTCCTCCCGCGCCTCGGCGTACAGACTCCAGGCCGCCATGAACAGCGCTGCAATCAGCGGGCCTATGACGAACCCGTTGAGGCCGAAGAGCGCAATGCCGCCCAGGGTGGAAATCAGCACCACATAGTCCGGCAGCTTGGTGTCCTTGCCCACCAGGATCGGACGCAGCACGTTGTCCGCCAGACCGATCACGACTGCGCCGAAGGCAGTCAGTACCGCCGCCTGCCAGATGGCACCGGTGGCCAGGAAGTAGATCGCCACCGGTCCCCAGATCAGACTGGCACCCACCGCCGGCAACAGCGACAGCACCGCCATGAGGACGCCCCAGAGCACCGCCCCCTGCAATCCGAGCACCCAGAAGATGAAGCCGCCCAGCGCGCCCTGGATCGCCGCCACGGCGATGTTGCCCTTGACCGTGGCCTTGACCACAGTGGTGAACTTGCTCAGCAGGTGCTGCTTGTACATCTGACCCAGCGGAATGGCGCGGCGGATCTGCGCTGCCACCAGCCGACCATCACGCAGCAGGAAGAACAGCAGGTATAGCATGATGGCGAAGCTGATCAGGAACTGGAAGGTGTTCTGACCTATGCTGAAGGCCTTGGTCGCCAGGAACTGACTGCCACTCATGGCAAATTCGGAGAGTCGCGCCTGCACGCCGGCCAGGTCGGCCAGGCCGAAACGCTCCAGCAGATCCCGGGCAAACTCCGGCAGGGCATTGACCACCTGCTGCAGATACCCGCCGACATCGAGGGTGCCGCTGCTGATGCGCTCGTAGAAGTTGGCACCCTCCTGCACCAGCGCACCGGCCAGAAGACTGAGGGGAAGTATGACTATCAGCAGGATGATCAGCAGGGTCAGCGCCGCCGCCCATCCCCGCCGCTGCCCCAGACGCGCTTCGAGGCGGCGCTGCACCGGCTGGAAGATGATCGCCAGTATGGTGCCCCAGAACACGGCACCGTAGAACGGCAGCAGTATCGTCGCGAAAGCGACCGAGACCAGTGCCAGCAGCAACAGAAAGCTCTTGTTTTCCATCTTGGTGTTGTTCATGGCTGTGCAGATTCGTCCATGCAGGGATGACGGTTGAAGAATACCAGCGAGCCCGGCCCGCAGATAGCGCAGGCTTGGACCCGCTCGAAGGCCGAACATTCAACCGGGGGAGTTCAAGACCCGAACAAGGGATGGGCAGTGCAGAAACGACAAAGCCCTGACCGGGGTCAGGGCTTTGTGCTGCTCATCCGAAGATGACCGTATTGGTCGGAGCGACTGGAATCGAACCAGCGACCTTCTCGTCCCGAACGAGACGCGCTACCAGGCTGCGCTACGCTCCGTGTTGGTGAGGCGGCATTTTACATAAACGTTTTATTTTCACAAGGCCTTGATGAAAAAAAATCCATTGCCGCCCGATGCTTAGATCCGCTGGCAGCCTCGCTCAGTCCTGCGCGGCCGCTTCCAGCATGGTCTGCAGCTCGCCGGATTCGGCCAGCTCCAGAATGATGTCGCTACCACCGACCAGCTCCCCCTTGACCCACAGCTGCGGGAAGGTGGGCCAGTTGGCGTACTTGGGCAGCTCGGCGCGGATATCCGGATTCTGCAGGATGTCCACGTAGGCGAATTTCTGGCCACAACTCATCAACGCCTGTACCGCGCGGGCGGAGAAGCCGCACTGCGGAGCATTCGGAGCACCCTTCATGTAGATCAGGATGGGGTGGCTGGCAATCTGGTCTTTGATGGTGTCGATAGTGCTGCTCATGGCAATCCTCTGAGGCGTTTGGGGCCGGAATGATGATCGCCATTGTATCGCAAACCACCCCGCCCTGCCCAACTGCACCGCGACCATTGGCGTCATTTGCCTTGCAACGGATTTTCCCTATAAGATGCCCGCTTCTCACCTTTCAAGATATGGCTTGTACCGAGCCACCGAGCTGCGGTAAGGGGTCCTGTTTCCCGCCAGCAGCCAATCCCGATCAGGTAACACAAGATGACAGTACGGCATTTTCTCTCGTTGATGGATTGTTCCCAGGCAGAGCTAACCAGCCTGCTCAAGCGCGGCATCGAGCTGAAGGATCTGCACCGCCAGGGGGTAGTCTACGAGCCGCTGAAGAATCGGGTGCTCGGAATGATCTTCGAGAAAGCCTCCACCCGGACCCGGGTGTCCTTCGAAGCCGGCATGATCCAGCTGGGAGGCCAGGCCATCTTCCTGTCCCCACGGGACACTCAGCTCGGTCGTGGCGAGCCGGTGGAAGACAGCGCCCGCGTACTGTCACGCATGTGCGACGCCATCATGATCCGCACCTTCGCCCACAGCACCCTGGAAACCTTCGCCACCCACTCCCGGGTTCCGGTGATCAACGGGTTGAGTGATGATCTGCACCCCTGCCAGCTGCTGGCTGACATGCAGACCTTCCTTGAGCATCGCGGCAGCATCAAGGGCAAGACGGTCGCCTGGATCGGTGACGGCAACAACATGTGCAATACCTATATCCAGGCCGCCATGCAGTTCGACTTCCAGCTGCGCGTGGCCTGCCCGGAGGGCTACGAACCGGATCAGGCGTGGCTGGATCGCGCGGGCGATCGTGTCACGCTGCTGCGCGATCCCCGCGAGGCGGTCGCCGGCACCCACCTGGTATGCACCGACGTCTTCGCCTCCATGGGTCAGGAAGACGAGGCCCAGGAACGGCTGCGGGTATTCACCCCCTATCAGGTCACCCGGGCCATGCTGGATCAGGCCGACCCCGAAGTCCTGTTCATGCACTGCCTGCCCGCCCACCGCGGAGAGGAAGTGTCCCATGACCTGCTGGATGATCCGCGCAGCGTGGTCTGGGATCAGGCCGAAAACCGCCTGCACGCGCAGAAAGCCCTGGTCGAGTTCCTGCTGGTCGAGTGAGCACCATGTCCCAGATCGTTCTGGAGTTGAACCACCTCAGCTGCGGCTATGACAACCATCCGATAGTCCAGGACCTGAGTCTGCATCTGCGGGCCGGCGACATCGGCTGCCTGCTGGGCCCCTCCGGCTGCGGCAAGACCACCACCCTGCGCAGCATTGCCGGTTTCGAGCCGGTTACCGCCGGCGAGATCCGTCTGCAGGGCCAGGTGATGTCCAGTCCGGGGCAGCGCGTTCCGCCGGAGCAGCGCCGCATCGGCATGGTATTTCAGGATTACGCCCTGTTTCCCCACCTGACTGTGGCGCAGAACATCGCCTTCGGCATCAGCAAGCACCCCGAACGCCGCCGGATAGTCAGCGAACTGCTGGAACTGGTCAATCTGGACCGTCTCGGCAAGCGCTATCCCCATGAGCTGTCCGGCGGACAGCAGCAACGGGTAGCACTGGCCCGGGCACTGGCTCCCGAGCCTGCCCTGCTGTTGCTGGACGAGCCCTTCTCCAATCTGGATGGTGACCTGCGTCGCCGCCTGTCCGCCGAAGTTCGCGACATCCTGAAGACCCGGGGCATCAGCGCACTGCTGGTCACCCACGACCAGAACGAGGCCTTCGCCGTCTGCGATCAGGTCGGCGTGCTGCGCGACGGTCGCCTGCAGCAGTGGGATACTCCGTTCAACCTCTATCACGAGCCGGCCACCCCCTTTGTCGCCAGCTTCATCGGCCAGGGTTACTTCATTCGTGGTCAGTTGCTGACCCCCGACACGGTACAGACCGAGCTGGGTGTGCTGCGCGGCGATCGCGCCTATCAGCTGCCTCCGGGCAGTGCTGTGGACGTGCTGCTGCGTCCTGACGACATTGTCGGCCAGGCCAGCAGCCCGCTGACCGCCACCATCACCGGCAAGGTCTTCCTCGGCGCCACCACCCTCTACCGCCTGCAGCTGCCCACCGGCAGCACCGTCGAGACCCTGTTCCCCAGCCATGATGACCACCCCCTCGGCGAGGTTCTGGGAATCAGCGTAGCCGCCGATCATCTGGTGATATTCCCGGCCCAGGGCAGCGTCAACGTCAGCGCGCAGCTGCCCCTGGAACAGATGCTCGAAGAGGGTGATTCGGACTGAATCACCCCACGGCTTGGCAAGCGGGCCGACGCTCCGGATAATGGCGGCTTTTCCATCCAGGACGAGTCGCAGCCATGCAGATTGCCAAAGATACCGTAGTCCAGTTCCACTACACCCTGTTCGACGCCGATGGTCAGGTCGAATCCTCCCGTGACCATGAGCCGGTGCTCTACCTGCATGGCCAGCCCGGCCTGCTCGAAGGCCTGGTAGAAGCCATGGAAGGCCGCAAGGCCGGCGACAGCTTCACGGTCGAGCTGCCGGTGGACAAGGCCTACGGCCCTGTCCAGCCCGATGCCACCCAGAAGGTCCAGGTAAAGCACCTGCAGGGCGCCAGGAAATGGAAACCGGGCATGCTGGCGATTGTCCAGACCGAGCAGGGTCCGCGCCAGGTTACCGTGGTTAAGGTCGGCCTGTCCCAGGCGGTGGTAGACACCAACCATCCGCTGGCCGGTCGTGATCTGAAGTTCGAGGTGGAGATTCTCTCGGTACGCGCCGCTACCGAAGAGGAACTGGCCCACGGCCATGCCCACGGCGTAGGTGGTCACCAGCACTGATCCGCCGGGATTTGCGGAAATCTTGCGGCGATTGGACGGGGATAAATGCCAGGGAAGGCACCGAAAAAAACAGCACAAGCTTTATTGACAGATAAAGTGTATTATGGTTGTTTTTATCGAAAGGGAGCAGATTCCATGTCAGCCAAACCCGCCGTCAAACCCGCCGCCAAGCCGACCCGCGCCGCCGCGCGAAGCAAGCCGGAACCCGCGGTTACCACCAGCGCCTCCATCGATGCTCAGGTTGCGGCCTTCCTCGCGTCCGGCGGCGAGATCCAGACCATCCCTACCGGCACCAGCGGCCAGACTTATGGTGGCCCCCGCGCCCGTGCGGCGGCGAAGAAAGCCTGATCCACGGCAGCAGCAGTATCGGCGACATTCAGCGCCGGTTGCTGCCCAGCAGCTGTAGCTGCCCATCATAGAGCCCGGCCAGCAAGGCCGTGCCATCATCGGCAACGCGAAAGCCTCCCCAGCGAGCCTGCTCATAGACATGTGCGGTGCCCTCCTGGAAGAAGAAGGCATTCGGCCCCACCGTCAGACGTCCACCCTCCCTGCGGATACGCATGGACACCACGCCCGGCTCGGAGCTGAGCTGGTCTCCCGTGCCAGCCAGCACCGCCCGGCCTTCCGCGCCTCGGTGCAGATAGGCATAGCCCGGTAGCTGCTCGCCGGAATCGGGCAGCTGGGCATCCACGGCAAAGCGCAGCGCCATGTAATCCCCCTGCATCAGTGAGCGCGGATCCACCGGGGCCAGCTCCAGCAGCACCAGCTGACCATCACGCAGAGTGCGCTCGAAGCCGTACACCAGATAGCAGGCCACCGCCAGCACCAGACACAGGGCAGCCACTATCGCAGCACGTTCAGCTCTCATTGTCAGCCTCCCAGAAGCGCAGCACCAGCCAGCGCAGCAGCAGAAGCACCACGCCGCTGAGCATCAACACCATCGACTTGTGCAACAGACTGAGATGCAGGCTGTAATACAGGTCGCCGAGATACAGGGTCACCACCAGTCCGACCAGGGCGCACCAGAGGCGCTCGCATGCCCGGAACAAAGCCAGCCACAAGGCACCTGTCACCAGCAGCCCCGGAGCCGCCCAGCCAAGTGCACCGACAACCAGGCAGGCAATACCCACCGATGCCACCCTCGCCAGCGACTGGCCCCGCACCAGCCAGAGCGCAACGCCCAGCAGCAGGGTGGCTGCGCCCAGGGGGTACAGCCACAGAACCCATGCGGCTTCGTCGGCCAGCCTGCCCAGCGGTAGCGTCCAGTCCCTGCGGGCTATCAGCGGCAGTGCCATGGCAGCAAGGGTCGTTGCCGCCGCCACCGCCCGCCAGACCAGCGCCTGCGGCGCCCCGGCCCATGCGCCCCGACGGAGCCAGAGCAGCAGTGCCAGGCCCGCCAGCAGCAGACCGTAAAGCGACAGCCAGCCATTGAAACCGATCAGCACCGCCACGCCGGCAAATACACCCAGGGCACAGAGCACCCTGTGCAGCGCGGGCGCCGGCACCCACAGCATGCCCAAGGCGACCAGTGCACCGCTCAGGGCGCAACTGCGCAGCTCATCAAATCCGGACAGTTCGCCGACCGCGTAGACCAGCATGCCCTGCCCCGCCAGCGACAGGGCCAGCCCCATCTGCGCCAGAAAGATGCCGGGCTGACGTAGCAGCCAGACTGCCAGTCCCAGCAGCATGGCGCCAATCAGGATGGCCCCGAAGAGGCTGTCGTGCGCCAGCGCCAGGGCACTGCTGAGAATCAGCATCAGCGCTGCCAACCAAGCGGCCAGACCGGCAAACAGATGAACGAACCAGGGTGCCGGGCTCTGCTGCATCACCGCCGCAGCGGCAGCCTCATCCACTATGCCGCGCTGACGCAGATTCTCCAGCAGCGCCTGCTTCCAACTCTCCCTCATGCGTTTGCCTCCCGGTACAGGCGGTGCAGCCACACCGACACTGCGGCACTGCTGGCCAGTAACTGGATGCCCACCAGCTGCAGCACGCCGAAACCGTCCAGCGGATCCAGCAGGCGGATCAGACCCGCAGCCGTCAGCACGACCAGCGAGTAGGCCAGGATGGCCACCATGAACAGGTCCGGGCGCCTGCGCAGGTAGACAGGCAAGCCGATCAGCGCTGCCAGCAGCAGTCCGACCAGCAGTTCCCGGTACTCATGCTGCCACCAGCCGATACAACCGCCGACGGTAAGCGCCGCTACCAGCGCCAGACCGCACAGGCGGTGCAGCAACCTGCCCGGCCGGAGCAGCAGCCAGCCCCCAGCCATCTCGAACACGAGCAACAACAGCAGATTGGTCAGCACCGCAGCCAGCAGACCCGACGCCGAGGTCAGGATGCTGCCCAGCCACCCGGCATGCACGGCGAAGTAGCGCAACACCGCCAGATTGACGACCAGCCACAGCAGCATCCAGCTGGCCGCGGAGCGCGACAACAGCACCCAGGGCAGCATCAGCGCACTCCAGCCGGCGAACAGCTGCCAGATATCGGCACCGGTCTGATATATCTGGCCGATCAGTGCCAGCAGGGCTCCCGTGGTCAGGGCCGCTCCGAACAGACAGGCATGCTGGAATGCCGAACCGGATTGCAGGATGAAAGCAGCCACGGCAAAGCCGCTGAGAGCGAGCGCCGCCGCCGCCAGCTTGTGCCCGCGATGCAGCTCGTCCCAGTTGAAGGCAAAGAAGAAGATCACGCCCAGCGCCAGCAGCAGGCAGCCGTAGAAGCCCAGCAACCGGTCCAGCGCCCAGCGCCATTGCGCAGCGGAAGCCGCTGATGTGGCTGGCGCCAGGGCGCGCTTCAGCTGCGTCGGCGTCAGCAGCCCCTGCTCGCCCCAGCTGAGCAGTTGGTCGCGCCGACGCAACTCGTCCATATGATCCATATCGACCCTCCCTGTGTCATCCGCCGGCGCCGCGCCACAGCCGCAGCCGCTGCAGGAATTCGGGGACAGTGAAAAACAGATAGCACGAAAAGGCAATATTGAGCAGCGACACCAGCAGGAACAGCTGGGGAATGCTGATGCCCACCACCCCCAGCATGAGCATGGCCAGTACCGCCGAGAGCACCATCAGCAGCGAATTGAGAATGTTGTTGGCGGCGATGACCCGGGATCGCTCATGGTCGTCGGTACGGGACTGGATCAGGGCATACAGGGGCACGATATAGAAACCGCCGAACATGCCCAGCCCGAGAATGCAGCTCATCACCCACCAGGCCGCCGGCTGATGCAGCAACGCGCGCCAGCTCAACTGTTCCACACCCACCGCCAACTGTCCGGCCCCGACCCACAACAACAGGCCGAACAGGGTCAGCCCTGCCGCACCGATCGGAACCAGCCCGAGGTTGACCGTACGCCCTGCCAGCCGCTCGCACAGCAGCGACCCCGCAGCAATGCCGATGGAGAACACCGCCAGGATCAGACTGACCACCGACTCGTCGCCGTGCAGGTAGTCATGGGTAAAACCCGGAATCTGCGCCAGATAGGTCGCCCCCAGAAACCAGAACCAGGAGTTGGCCAGCAGCGAGCGGGACACGGTGCGCGACTGCTTCACCAGCCCCAGGTGCAGAATGCGAGCTGACTGCCGGAAGATATTCCAGTCCAATGCCAGGCCCGGCAGCGCAGCCGTGGTCGCGGGTATGCCCAGACTGGCGAGAAAGCCGGCCAAGGCGAATCCCAGCACGGCCAGCGATACCCACCAGGCCCACTGCTCACTGCTCATCAGCAGGCCGGCGAACAGGGTGCCACCGAGGATCGCCAGAAAGGTGCCCATCTCCACCAGAGCATTGCCACCGACCAGCTCCCGCTCCGCCAGGTGCAGGGGCAGTATCGAGTACTTCACCGGGCCGAACAGCGCTGACTGCGAGCCCATGACGAAGAGCACGGCCAGCATCATCGGCAGATTGGCGAGCAGCACGCTTGCCGCGCCGAACAGCATGATCAGGATTTCGGCGAACTTGATCAGCCGGATCAGCCGGTGCTTGGGGTATTTCTCCCCGAGCTGCCCACCCAGCGCGGAGAACAGGAAGAACGGCAGGATGAACAGCAGCGCGCTGAAATTGATCAATACATTGGGGTCGGCGCTGGTGCCGACGCGAAACAGGATCGCCAGCACCAGAGCCTGCTTGAACACGTTGTCATTGAACGCGCCGAGAAACTGGGTAATGAAATAGGGCAGGAAGCGCCTGCTGCCCAGCAACTCGAACTGCGACCGTTCTGCCATTGCTGTCATCCTTCACTGATCTTGAAGGATGACAGCATAGCGGAAGCGCAGGTCAGATTCGCGCCTGGCAGTTCTCGGGCGCTGCGGCCGCCTGCAGGCGCAGATCCCGCCGTTCGATCCAGGACTGGATGCGCTCCTGGCGCGAGGAGGTCAGCGGGTAGCGCCGCGCCAGCACGAAGGCGGCCATGTACATCAGTACGGGGCCGACGATATAGAGCACCCGCAGGGACATCAGCGACTGGTCCGAATGCACCGCCTGGGTGGCATCGAAGCCGACCAGCGCCAGCAGCCCCAGCGACAGGCCCAGACCCAGCGCCATCGCCGATTTCTGCGCCATCCCCGACATGGCAAAGAACAGGCCGGTGCGGTGCTCCTTGCTGCGCGCGGTGTCCAGATCAACGATGTCCGCCAGCATGGACAGCGGCAGGAACTGGAAGGCAGCAAAGCAGAACCCCTTGATCGCGAACATCAGCGCGAAGGGCACCAGCTGGCCCGCCTGCAGGAAGAACATGCCCAGAATACTGGCGCTGGATACCGCCACGGCGACACAGAAGGCATTGTGCTTGCCGATGCGACGACCGAGGATCAACCAGAACGGAATGCCCAGTATTCCCACGCCGAAATACAGCAGATACATCATGCCGATATGGACCTGGATCTGGATCACGTGCTGCATGAAGAAAACGGACATGGCATTGCGGAAGGACTCGCCGGTGATCACGATCAGCAGAATCAGCATCAGGCGCTTGAAGGGACCGTTGTTCTTCATCACCCGCAGGCCCTTCTTCCAGTCGGTCTTCTGTACCGAGCGCGGAGGCGCCTCGCGCACCATGGTCACCACCATCAGCACGGTGACCGGCAACAGTATCAGCAGCAGCCAGCCCATGCCGGCCAGGATGGGGCCGTAGCCCAGGCCCAGCTGACCGTCCTTGCCGACCAGCCAGATCATCGCCTGCATGAAGGCGCCGTCGGTATCACCGGCGGCGTAACGCTTGCCCATGGCCTGCACCACTGCAGGGGCCAGCGCCGCAACGAACAACCCGACCAGCACGAACCCCTCCCGCGAGGCGGTAACCCGACTGCGCTGGTGGTACAGGGTCGACAACTCGGCTCCCCAGGCCCCGTAGGGCAGGGTCACCATGGTCCAGGCCAGATACATGAGCACTGTCCAGACCAGCAGATGCCACAGTCCGGCGCCCTCCGGCGGCATGAAGATCATCACCGTACTGACCAGCATCAGCGGCGTACCCAGTACCAGCCAGGGTTTGCGCCGGCCGAAGCGGGTCTGCCAGCGATCACTGATCATGCCCATGAGCGGGTCGGTAATCACATCGGTCAGGCGGGCGAGAACGAGCACCAGCGCCATCAGCGCCATGTTCAGCCCCATTTCCTGGGCGTAGAAGGGAGGCAGGTATACCGCCAGGGGATAACCGATGATGGCCAGGGGCATGCCCACGGAGCCATGGATCAGGATGGTGGAACGCTTGAGAATTCCGGGCTGACTCATTGATGCCACTCCCATTGTGACCGGCACAGCTGCCGCCGATCCTGTTGTAATTGTTATTGTCCGCCCGCAGGCAGCGGGCGCTTACGGCAGTCTACGTCAGGTTGGGGTCCGTGAACCCCGTGCCTTCGCCCTGCGCCGGCACCATCTCTTCGCCGCCTGTGTTCTGCCAAGCCAGAACCCAGAATTGGCGGGCCCTGGCGCGACCATAAAGCAGCAGGATGGGAGATATTCAGCTCGATGATGGGCCCAACGGCCCGGCAGTTGGTGGACAGCCACAGATGGAATGCGAATGGCATGGATAATTGTTTGACAATTATTCTCATTCACCTTACCTTATCGCCATCTTGACCTGCCGGGGGAACGCCCATGTATGTATGCCTTTGCAAGGGAATCACTGACACACAGATTCGCGACGCTGTAACCGAGGGCGCCTGCAGCATGCGCGACCTGCGCGAACGCTTGGACGTAGCCACCCAATGCGGCAAGTGCGGCCGCGAGTGCAAGTCGATCATCAACGAGTACCGTCAGACCAGCGTCAGCTTCATCAACGCCGCGCAATACGCGATGGCCTGAATGCGTCTCGCACACATCCGTAATACATTCCTATCTGTTTGATTTCCAAGGCGGATTTGACAGCATCCAGTACCGGTAGCACACTCAGTTGTTGAGGCCCACCCAGCATACTGAGGATTACCGTCATGAAAGGCGATGCACAGGCTATCCGCCATCTCAACAAGCTGCTCGGCAATGAGCTTGTCGCCATCAACCAGTAT
The DNA here is from genome assembly GCF_051948695.1 of Halopseudomonas sp. Lyrl_26. Lineage (NCBI taxonomy): Bacteria > Pseudomonadati > Pseudomonadota > Gammaproteobacteria > Pseudomonadales > Pseudomonadaceae > Halopseudomonas > Halopseudomonas sp. Lyrl_26. Next base: position 79,470 of record NZ_JAYJLH010000005.1, on the reverse strand, counting down.
TTTCTGCACGCCCGCATGCTGCAGGACTGGGGGCTGGACAAGCTCGGCGAGCATGAATACAAGGAATCCATCGACGAGATGAAGCATGCCGATGCGCTGATCAAACGCATCCTGTTCCTCGAGGGCATTCCCAACCTGCAGGATCTGGGCAAGTTGCTGATCGGCGAGAACACCCGGGAGATCCTCGAGTGCGACCTGCGCCTGGAGATCTCCGGCATCCAGGATCTCAAGGACGCCATCGCCTACTTCGAGAGCATCGGTGATTACGGCAGCCGCGATCTGGCCGAAGAGATCCTCGAATCCGAGGAAGAGCACATCGACTGGCTGGAAACCCAGCTGGGTCTGATCGACAAGGTAGGCCTGGAAAACTACCAGCAGTCGCAGATCAGCAACTGATCAGTTGCCTAGATGAAAACGGGAGCCGATCGGCTCCCGTTTTCGTTACTGCCAGAGCGCTTCAGTACACATCGTGCTGGGTGTTGTGCACGTTGAACTTGCCGGTCGGTGTGATCAGCCGCGGGTCGCGGATGACGCGCTTGAGCTCCAGGGTCCTGTCGTCCACCACCACGATGGCCGATTCCTCCTCCTGACCACTCCACACCGAGAACCACACCTCGTCCCCGGCCCGGTTGTACTCGGGCTGGACTATCCGGCGCGGGCCCTCGGCGATGCCGGACCACTCGGCAATCGGCAGTACCTTGTAACCCGCCTCCAGGTTGTTGATGTCGAATACCGCCAACGACTGGGCGATCTCCGCAGTCGGGTTGAAGGTGGTATCCACGTAGAGGTGGCTGGATTTGGGGTGGGTCTTGATGAACAGCGAGCCACCGCCCTGCCCCTTCAGGGTGGCCACCACCTTCCAGGCATGCTCGGGATGGTTCACCGGATCGGTGCCGATCAGCGAGATGGTGTCGTCACCCAGGTGGCTGGTGCCCCACACCGGCCCGAACTGCGGGTGCACGAAGTTGGCGCCACGGCCCGGGTGCGGGATCTTGCCGACATCCACAATGGCCGCCAGCTTGCGGTCGCGGGAGTCGATCACCACCACCTTGTTGGAGTTGTTGGCCGCCGTCATGAAGTAGCGGTGCGAGCTGTCCCAGCCGCCGTCATGCAGGAACTGGGCGGTGCCGATACTGGTCACGCTGAGGTTCTCCAGATCCTCGTAGTTGACCAGCATGACCTGGCCGGTTTCCTTGACGTTGATGATGAACTCCGGATGCTCGTGGGAGGCGATGATGGCCGCCACCCGCGGTTCGGGGTGATACTCCTGCTCGTCCACGGTCATGCCCCGTGTCGAGACGATCTTCAGCGGCTCCAGGGTCTCGCCGTCCATGATCACGAATTGCGGCGGCCAGTAGTCGCCGGCAATCACATATCTGTCCTCGAAGCCCTCGAACTTGGAGGTTTCCACCGAGCGCGCCTCGATACCCACCTTGATTTCCGCGACCTTGACCGGCTCCTTGCCCCACAGGTCGATCATGTCGATCTTGGCATCGCGACCGATGACCAGCAGGTAGCGGCCGGAGGCGGACATCCGCGAGATGTGCACCGCATAGCCGGTATCTATGGTCTTGACGATCTTCTTGCTGTTGCCGTCGATCAGGGCGATCTTGCCATCGTCACGCAGGGTCACCGAGAACAGGTTGGGCAGGTCCAGGTTGTTCATCTGCCGGGTCGGCCGGTCCTCCGGCTTGACCAGCACGTTCCAGGTTTCGCGCATGGTGGCCATGCCCCACTCCGGAGGAGTCGGCGGCTCATGCTGGATGTAGTTGGCCATCAGGGTGATCTCCTCGGGGCTCAGCTCCCCCGACGTGCCCCAGTTCGGCATGCCGGCGGGTGAGCCGTAGGTGATCAGGGCTTCCAGATAGGCCTGGCCGCGCTGCTGGGTGATGTCCGGGGTAAGCGGCTTGCCGGTTGCCCCCTTGCGCAGCACGCCGTGGCAGCCGGCGCAGCGCTGGAAGTAGATTTCCTTGGCCCGATCGAAATCGGCCTCGGTAAGATCCGGCGCACCTGGGGTATGCACGACCCTGGCCAGCGTCGGGTCTATCGCCGACGCCTCGCCCTGGTAGGCAGCCGCGGCCTGTTCCGGGTTGGAGGTCTGGGCAAAGGCCGCCGCAGTGACTGTCAGGGCCAGCACACTCAATGCTGTGGTAAGCGAGGTGGTCATTCTCATGGCTGTTTTCCTTTCCGTGATTCAGATAGTGGCAAAGCGTTGACGCGCAGCTCAGAAGGTCAGTCGTATCTCCGTATCGATATGCCGTTGCAGGCCTGGCAGCTCATCAAAGGGTTGATATGAGCGGTTGAGCAGGTTGCCCAGCAGAACTCTGGCGCTGAGCCTGTCCTGGAAGTCGAAGGTCATCGCCAGATTGAGGGTGGCGTAACCGCATTGCCGTTCCTCCAGCTGGCGGTCAGCCCCCCGGCGCTCGGCGCCACTGGCGGTGCGGATGAACAGGTCAAACTCCCCATCCAGCTGCCCCAGCACCTGGTAGGAACGCAGCCCCAGGGTGCCGGTCGCCAGGGGCAAACCGCTGTCCCGGGTGGCATAGCCGTTGCCATAGTCGAATTTGCGACGGCTCAGGCTGATGGCCGCGTGGGGCTGCAGCAGCCAGTCCGGACGCCACTCCACAGCCAGCTCCAGTCCCGTGGTGCGGGCCTGACTGACGTTGACGTACTGCCATTGCTCCAGGGCCGGGTTGCTCGGCGGGACATAGCCGTCCGGGGTAGCAGTGACGCGCTGGCGATCGATGTAGTCCCGGGCGCGGGTGTGGAACAAGGCGATATCCGCGGTCACCCCGGGCACCTCGTAGCGCCAGCCGAGCTCCAGCACCCGGGCGCGCTCGGGGTCCAGATCCGGGGTGCCATAGAAGATGCGGTCCCGCGCGGCCGACACCGAGTACAGCTGGTTCAGGGTCGGATAGGAGTACCCCTCGGCCAGGTTGGCCCGCAGCGCCCAATGAGGCCGGGGGCTGTAGACCAGCCCGAGGGAGCCGAGCAGGCGGCTGTCGCTGCCATCCACCCCGGCCCGTTCGGTGCTGCGCTCCAGTTCCGACTCCACCCGGTAGTAGCGCCCGCCCAGGTAGGCGGTCCAGTCATCGGCAAACTGCCATTGCTGCTGGGCGAAGGCCGACAGCGTCTGCTGATTGGCTGTCTGACTCGCACTGCTGGGGATGACCACAGTGCCCATGGGGGTGACCCGGGGCGTAGTGCCGAGCTTGTCACTGTCCAGCTCATCAAGCATGAACTCCACGCCCAGCAGGCTGGTCTGGCCGGCCAGCAGTTCGAGTTCGGCCTGACCGGCCAGACCGCGGGTGCGCTGTTCATCCAGCGACTGGTTGGCGACAGTGACAGTGACCGGCATGGCACGGGTCACCACGGTGTTGCGAAAATCCCTGTCCACCCTGCGGGTATAGGCATTGGCGGACAGCTTGCTCAGCACCGGGCCGAGGTCCGTGGCCTCGTAGAACAGCGCATAGCGCTGCTGATCCCGGGTGGGAAACTCCAGATTGAATTCGGAACCGGGCTGGGGTTCGACCCAGGTGCCGGCACTCAGATCGAAACGCTCGGCCTTGAGTGCCAGGTAGTGATTGCCCTGGCGGTAGCCCAGATGCAGCGCCGCGGAGTGGTTGTCGTAGGCCGAGTTGTCCAGGGCGCCGTACTCCCGGGTGCGGCGGTCGCTGTGTTCACTGCGGGAAAGACTCAGGCGATAGTCGACGCGGCCACGGCTGCCCGCCAGTCCCGCGTTGCTGCGATAGCCCTGGGTAGCCGAGTAGTAGCCACCGCCGGCATAGGCTTCCAGCGGCCGATCGCTGCCGCGCCGGGTGATGATATTGACCACCCCGCCGATGGCATTGGAGCCGTTGATCACCGAAGCCGGCCCCCGGACCACCTCCACCCGCTCGATCAATGCAGGGTCGATCAACAGCGGTGTGCCGTAATCGGTGTGATCGGTGACCGTCTGCCCATCAATGCGGATGGTTACCCGCCGCGAGCTCTCGCCGCGGATGGCGATGCGTTTCATGCCGGGGGTATCGGCGTCAGTCAGCACTACCCCGGGGATATCCCGGAACAGTTCCGCCACATCCGCCAGCGTGCGCCCCTGGACCTGCTCCCGGCTGATCCGGGTAATGGAACCGGGGCTCATCAGACTGGCGACCTCGAACCCGGTGCCGCTCACCACGGTATCCTCCAGCCGCAGGGTCGGCTCGACGGAGGCCGCTGCCACCGACAGGCTGAGAAGGGACAGGGTTGCGACAAGTGCTGGCTTTTTCATGGCAATCACTCCACTGATGTGCCTTCATCATCGGTGAAGTGCCCGCAGGAAAATTTGATGGCCGTCAAGCCGACATGCGACATGCTGCCGCATTTTATGGTGCGACATACCATCGCACTGCAGATTAGGTAAATTAAACCATGCAAAGTATAAAAAACCCTGTTCAGCCAGGGTTCATATCACCATCACTGGCGTTATCCTTTACATTTCAATCACTTAGAAGTTGGCACATTCCTTGTTACAGGTTGAGCAAACGTCGCTCAGCAAGGAATTTCCAATGCATGCAACCCGATCCGAACTCCTGTCTCCGCAGCCTGCCCTGTTCTATCAGCGCAGCGGGAATGAGGTCGAGCTCTTCGAGCAGGCCGACCGCTTCGGCATGCCGGTGCTGATCAAGGGCCCGACCGGTTGTGGCAAGACCCGCTTCATCCAGTACATGGCCGAGCGCCTGGGCCGCAAGCTGTATACCGTGGCCTGCCACGACGACCTGACCACTGCGGATCTGGTCGGCCGCCACCTGATCGGTGCCAACGGCACCTTCTGGCAGGACGGCCCCCTGACCCGTGCGGTACGCGAGGGCGCCATCTGCTATCTGGACGAGGTAATAGAGGCGCGCAAGGACATCACCGTGGTCCTGCATCCGCTGGCGGACGATCGTCGCATTCTGCCGCTGGAAGCCACCGGTGAGGAATTGCAGGCCGCACCCGGCTTCATGCTGGTGGTTTCCTACAACCCCGGCTACCGCAACCTGCTCAAGGGCCTCAAACCCAGTACCCGCCAGCGTTTCGTCGCCATGGCCTTCGACTATCCGCAGGCCGCGGCGGAGAGCCACATAGTGCAGCGCGAGTCGGGACTGGATGCGACCCGTGCCGAACAGCTGGTGGCCCTGGGCAATGCCCTGCGACACCTCGGCGAACACGATCTCGAGGAGGCGCCCTCCACGCGCCTGCTGATCCATACCGCACGGCTGATCGCCGCCGGCATGGACCCGCGCCAGGCCTGTCAGGCCTGCATGGCGCAGCCCCTGACCGACGAGCCGGTGGCCCAGGCGGCCATCATGGACATCGTCCGCGTGCACTTTGCCGACCAGGCACAGGCACCGGCCAACAGAAGAATCGCCTGAGCGGCGACCCCGCTATCCGCATACACCCGAGGAGACAACTATGTCGGAGCGCTTTACCAAGGGCATGGCCCGCAACATCTACTACGGTGGCGGCATGTTTTTCATGCTGCTGTTCATTGGCCTGACGGTGGATACGGTGACGGCGATACCCGAACGGGAGAACCGCGACCAGCTCACCGCCGAAGTCGCCCACGGCAAGCACCTGTGGGAGAAGAACAACTGCGTCGGTTGCCACTCGCTGATGGGTGAAGGGGCCTATTTCGCACCGGAGCTGGGCAACGTGTTCAAGCGCCGGGGCATGGAGAACGAAGCGGCCTTCAAGGCCTACTTCAGCGCCTGGATGAAAGCCATGCCCACCGGTGTGGAGGGTCGTCGGCAGATGCCCCAGTTCAACCTGAGCGACCAGGAACTCAACGACATGGCCGAGTTCCTGATCTGGTCGGCGCGTATTGATACCAACGACTGGCCGCCGAACAAGGAAGGCTGAGTTCACCTGACCCGACTCTGACTGCATAAGGAATCACATCATGAAATACGCTTCACAGGCGGTGGCAAAACCCTACTTTGCCTTTGCCATGCTCTTGTTCGTCGGTCAGATCGTCTTCGGTCTGATCCTCGGCACCCAGTACATCATCGGCGACTTCCTGTTTCCGGAGATTCCCTTCAACGTGGCTCGCATGGTCCACACCAACCTGCTGATCGTCTGGTTGCTGTTCGCCTTCATGGGCGCCACCTACTATCTGGTGCCCGAGGAGAGCCAGACCGAACTCTGGAGCCCGAAACTGGGTTACGCGCTGTTCTGGATCTTCGCCGTGGCCGGCGTGCTGACCATTCTCGGCTACCTGCTGGTGCCCTACGCCCGGCTCGCCGAGCTGACCGGCAATGACCTGCTGCCGACCATGGGCCGGGAGTTCCTCGAACAGCCGACCGTCACCAAGATCGGTATCGCCCTGGTTGTCGCCGGCTTCATCCTCAATATCCTGATGACCGTACTCAAGGGCCGCAAGACCGTGGTCAACATGGTGCTGGTCACCGGCCTGATCGGCCTGGCGGTATTCTGGATGTTCTCCTTCTACAACCCCAAGTCCCTGGTGTTGGACAAGTACTTCTGGTGGTGGGTAGTGCATCTGTGGGTGGAAGGCGTATGGGAACTGATTCTGGGCGCTATCCTGGCCTTCATCCTGATCAAGACCACCGGCGTTGACCGCGAGGTGGTGGAGAAGTGGCTGTATCTGATCATCGCCATGGCGCTGATCTCCGGCATTCTGGGTACCGGGCACCATTACTTCTTCATCGGTGCACCGTCCTACTGGCTGTGGATCGGTTCGATCTTCTCCGCCATTGAACCCCTGCCGTTCTTCCTCATGGTGCTGTTCGCCCTGAGCATGCTCAGGCAGCGTCGCCGCGAACACCCGAACAAGGCAGCGGTTACCTGGGCGGTAGGTTGCACCATCATGGCCTTCCTCGGCGCCGGCGTGTGGGGCTTCCTGCATACCCTGGCTCCGGTGAACTACTACACCCACGGCACCCAGCTGACCGCCGCCCACGGACACCTGGCCTTCTTCGGCGCCTACGCCATGATCGGCATGGCCATCATCTCCTACGCCTGGCCGAAATTGCATGGCCGCGAGTGCAACAGCCCACAGGCCCAGCGCATGGAGATCTGGTCGTGCTGGGTGATGAGCCTCAGCATGCTGGCGATCACCCTGCTGCTGACCTGGGCTGGCTGGATCCAGATCGAGCTGCAACGCCTGCCTGGTGACGCCGGCGCCATCGGCTACATGCAGACCCAGGACGCCATCATGCATGTGTACTGGATGCGCCTCGCCGCCGGCGTAGCCTTCGCCGTCGGTCTGGGCATGTATCTGTACAGCTTCCTGGTAGCCCGCAACACCCGTGAAGAAGCACCGGCGCTGATGAGCGCCGCCTGAGCCCGGCGGCGTGGCCTGCGGGCCCGCCACCCAGCTCACCACCGCGCTGCCGCCGTCCGGCAGCGCCCCTTTCCCGCCTGCAGCCGCTGGCTGCAGGCATCTTCGGGAGACCTGCAATGGAAGAAGCCGTTGGCATCCGCTGGCACCGACTGATCACCCGTCTGGCCGGTGACGACTTTCCCCGGGCCCGAGTGCGCCTGGCGGATGAAGCTCCCCGCCTGGCCATGGTCTTTCGTGCCCTCAGTGGCGACCCCGGGCTGACCATCAAGGCCAGCACCGAGCGCAATATCAACGCCTGGCGCCCGCTGGCCCACCGTCTGGCCGGCAGTGGCCGGCGGCATGCCCTGGCCTGGCGCGAGGCCGACGCCCTGCGCGTGCCCGAAGCGCTGGCGGTATTTCCGCAGCCCGAACTCAATCGCGATCTCTACCTGTGGCTGACCGCCATGGCCAGCCAATCGGCAGCCTGCCCGGAGGGCGACTGGCTGCACAGCAACCAGCAGCTGATATTGCGCACCCTGGCGGCCTACCCCGGCCTCAACGACACCTACTATCGACTGGCACAGCAGCTGGTGGAACTGCGCCGGACCCGCCGCCTGCCCCCCGCCCAGAGCGCGAGGGAAAGCGCACTGCAGTGCGCCCTGCTGTCGCCCGGCAGCCAGCCCGCATTGCCCGCCGCGCCCGGCGAGCCCTGGCCGGTGCCCCTGTGGCTGTATCCCCTGCCGGAAGCCGCTCCGCGCCTGGCGGGAGCGGCCAATGATGAGGACGACCAGCCCGCTCCTTCCGCCCCCGGGAGAGTGCGCCAGAGCCGCCAGCGCAAGCAGGCGCAATACGTGGACGACAACCAGAACCGTCACGGCATGATGATCTTCCGACTGGAGAGTCTGTTCTCCTGGTCCGAATTCGTACCGGTCGACCGCTGCGAAGATGACAGCGACGACGATGACAGCGACAGCATCGCCGAGGACCTGGATTATCTGAGTCTGTCGCGCAGTCCCAGCACCAGCGCCTCACGCATCAAACTGGACCTGGACCTGCCATCGGCCGCCGAGGATGACATTCCCCTGACCGACGGCTGCCTGTTCCCCGAGTGGGACTGGAAGCAGCAGCGCCTGCGGGACAACCACTGCAGGGTCATCCCCATGCTGCCCCGGGATGCCGAGCCGGCTCCGCTGCCCGACCGCCTGCAACCACTGGCCCGCAGCCTGCGCCAGCGGTTCGAGGGTCTGCGCCCCCAGCGCGTCTGGGAAAAGCGCCAGCCCGCCGGCCCGCTCCTTGACCTGCAGGCCTGCCTGCATTTTGCCGCCGACCGCCGTCGCGGCGCCGCCAGCGCGCAGCCGGCGCTGTGGAAAAGGGAGGCCGCACGGCATCGCGACCTGGCCTGTCTGGTGCTGGCGGACCTGTCCCTGTCGACCGAGGCCTGGGCCGACAACGAGCATCAGGTGATCGACGTGATCCGCGACAGTCTGCACCTGCTCGGCGAGGCCCTGGACGCCGGCCATGACGACTTTGCCATGTACGGTTTTTCCTCCAGACGCCGGGAGCACGTGCGCTTCAATCTGATCAAGAACTTCGCCGAGCCCTGGGGCCAGGCCATCCACGGGCGCATCCGCGAACTCAAGCCCGGCTACTACACCCGCATGGGCGGCGCCATCCGCCAGGCCACCGAGATCCTCCGCGAGAAGCCCGCCGAGCAGCGCCTGTTGCTGTTGCTGACCGACGGCAAACCCAACGATCTGGATGTCTACGAGGGGCGCTACGGCATGGAGGATACCCGCCAGGCGCTGCTGGAGGCCCGCCGGGCCGGCATCCAGCCATTCTGCGTGACCATCGACCAGCAGGCGGCGGACTACCTGCCCTACCTCTTCGGCCAGCAGCGCTATCAGCTGATCCGCCACGCCTCGGAACTGCCGGGCCTGCTGCCGAAGCTCTACCTGCTGCTGACCGGGAGAAGCATCTGATGAACAGCTCCGAGCACAGTCTCACTGACCTGAGCGCACCGCAGACAGCGCGCATTCCCGGTGACCTGGCCATGTGGTGCTTCATCCTCGCCGAACTGCTGGCCTTCCTTCTGCTGCTCGGCAGCATGGCCTTTGCCCGGGGCCACTGGGAGCAGATGTTCAGTGCCGGCATCGCCACCCTGCACCCGGAGGCAGGCTTGATCAACACCCTGATCCTGCTCAGCGGCAGCTACTTCGCCGCCCGCGGTGTCCGCCTCAGCGCCCAGGGCCAGCCCCGGGCACTGGGGCGCGGCTTCAGCCTGGCTGCGCTGTGCGGGCTGGGCTATGTCGCAATCAAGCTCAGTGAATACGCCCTGCTGTTCGGCGCCGGCTACAACCTGCGCACCGACACCTTCTATTTCTTCTACTTCTTCACCACCTTCTTCCATCTGGCCCACGTGCTGATCGGCATGGTCATCCTCCTGGTGGTTGCAAGGCGCTACCGCACCGGCCAGTACCCGAACGCCGACAAGGCGCGCATGGCAGGCGAATCCGCCGCCAGCTACTGGCACATGGTGGACCTGGTCTGGCTGGTGCTCTTTCCCCTGCTCTATGTCCTGCCCTGAGGAGTCAAGATGAAAACCCACGCCCTTGAAATCGGCCTGGCCGGTCTGGTCCTGCTCACCCTCGCCGCCTGGCTGACCGGCCACAATGTGAATGCCAGCTGGGTAATCGGCTGCGTGCTGGCTGCGACCTTCATCAAGGGGCAATGGCTGATCGACGAGTTCATGGAGCTGCGCCACGCTCCGGCCTGGCTGCGCTGGGTGGTCAGTGGCTGGCTGGTACTGATCGTGGGAATGACTGCGCTGTTCAATATGTAGCTGCGTGTAGTGGCGTGCCCCCGGGAAGGACGAGCACCAGCTCGTGCAGCGAGCCAGAGCCCGACCACCTGATCGAGCTGCTGACTTTCCCTGGGCGGCCTAGCCCCGGGCCGGCTGTGCCGTTGCCACCTGTTCCTGCTCCCTGGCCGCCGCTCCCAGCCAGCTGATCAGCTGCCACAGGCGCGGCGGCATCAGTTCCGGGTCCAGGCTGTCCACCAGATTCTTGACCGCCAGACCCAGATCGGTATCGCCCTCGATCACCAGCCGACGGCGGAAGAACAGGGTATCCGGATCCTCCTGCCGGCTGGCCAGCAACAGAAATTCCTTCCAGTTGCCGCGGATGCACACATCCACCGGGGCACTGCGCGCCAGACGCAGACCTACTGCATCCCGGGTCAGGCACCAGGCAGCGCCCAGATCGCTGACCTCGATACGCAACCAGCGCCCCTCCAGCACATCGAACTCGCCGTCATTCAGCGGCTCGGCAAACAGCCGCTTCATCGCCTGCTCGATCACCAGCTTCTGTACGGCAAAGGGGATGTGTCTGCCCAGCGGCAGCACCGGCCCTCCGGCCTTCAACAGCAGATCAGCGAAGTTCAACACAGTCCCACCTCCTCCACGGTCAGCATGCCCGGCTCGCCGTGCCAGTAACCATTGCATCCATCCAGCGCCAGCGGCGGTGTACCACCGCGGCGCACCTGGTCAAACTGCTGAATAATCTCCGCCATATCGGTCGAGCGTGGACTCAGGCGTAGCGCATCAATACCCATCGCCTGCATCCGCGGGTACTCGGCCAGCAGATTGCTCACACCACCGGACATGGTCTGGATGCCGTTCAGGGTGAACAGCACCTGCCCTTCCTGGGTGGTCATGGGAATACCATCGGGGTAGTTCTGACAGATAAAGCCGCAGTCGTCCTTGGCCAGGTTCTCCGCCCGGGCGGTAAAACACCGCGCCGAGTAGGCCAGCGGCAGGTGCCCCCAGGCAAACACTTCGATCTCCGGCAACCTGATGTCATGCTCCCGGGCCTGCTGCATCAGTGCGCTGAGCAGTTCGGCAGAACACTCTACCGGCGGCACCCAGCGGCTCATGCCGCGGCGGACCAGCTCATCAAGGGTGAAGGCGTTGTAGATGTTCAGTGCCGGTCCGCCGACAAACTCCACCCCCTGCGCCGTGAGAAACTGCACGGCCGCCATGTCGTTGGCCTCGACCTTGATCTCACCGTTCTCGCACAGTCGCCGCAGGACGCCCAGCTCGGAGGCCGCCTCGATCAGGGTCAGACCGGACAGCACCACCTCGGCGCCGCTGGCCTCACGCACCTCGCGGGCCAGCCCTGTCCAGTCATCCAGCGACAGCGCCCGGCGCTTGGAGCACACCGTCTCGCCCATGTAGATCACATCCAGCGGCTGCTGGGCCATGTCGGCATAGAAGTCCATGATGCTCTGACGCTGCCAGTAGAACAGGACAGGTCCCAGGGTCAGTTTCATATGGCTCTCCTATTGCCAGGCACGATGATAGGCGCCCAGGGTGGTCTGGCTGCCTTCCGACACATTGCCCAGCACCTGATTCCAGGCAGGCTCCACGGCAAAGTTCTGCGGATCCCTGCGGTAGCTGTCCAGCGCCTTGCGCCAGACACCGACCACCTGCTCGACATAGGCCGGACTGCGCTGGCGCCCTTCGATCTTCACGGCGACCACACCGATCTCGCTCAGCTGCGGGATCAGCTCCATGGTATTCAGACTGGTAGGCTCCTCCAGCGCATGGAAGCGCTTGCCGTGCACCATGAAACGGCCCTTGCACAGGGTCGGATAGCCAGCGGCCTCCCCTGCCTGGTAGCGATCGATCAGCACGTCATTCAGGCGCGAGGTCAGACCGTCCTCCTCCTCGCTCCAGCGCACGGCGCTGGCCGGGGAGCAGACACCGCAGAGGTTCGGCGACTGCCCGGTGACATAGGAGGACAGATGGCAACGGCCCTCGGCCATGATGCACAGACTGCCGAAGGCGAAGACTTCCACCGGTACCGGGCTGGAAGCGGCGACCTGACGCACCTGCGCCAGCGACAGCACCCGGGGCAGCACCGTCCGGGCGATGCCGTACTGCTCGTGGTAGAAACGCAGGGCCGCCGCGTTGGTGGCCGACCCCTGTACCGACAGGTGCAGCGGTAACCGCGGGTGACGGCGGCTGGCATAGGCGAGGATGCCGGGGTCGGCGGCGATCAGCGCATCCGCACCCAGATCCGCAGCGCGGTCCACCGCCCTCTGCCAGCGCGCCCAACCATCCGGCAAGGCATAGGTGTTGACCGCAATGAACAGCTTGCGCCCCTGCTGGCGGATAAGCTCCAGTCCGGCTTCCAGTTGCTTGTCGGTAAAGTTCAGACCGGCGAAGTGACGGGCGTTGGTATCGTCACGAAAACCCGTGTAGACAGCATCGGCACCCTGCCGCACCGCTGCCTTGAGGGCAGGCAGACTGCCTGCGGGACAGACCAGTTGCATGGTAACTCCCTGTGCTCAATATCAGCCGGAGACTCTGCCCCCTGCGGCCGCAAAGGGCATTGATCAAGGTCAAGACGGAGCTTCAATGGGCCGGGAGGAAGCGCACCAGCTCGTCCAGGCGGACTGCCGGAGAGCATGGTGTCTGCTGCAAGGCCGCCCATCGAGCTGGTGCTCGACGTTCCCGGGGGCCAGACGTACCCGAGAGACTTGGTGCTCGCCCTGGGAGGGAGGAGCACCAGCTCGTCCAGGCGAACTGCCGGAGAGCAATGCGCCTGCTGCGAGGCCGCCCATCGAGCTGGTGCTCGACGTTCCCGGGGGCCAGACGTACCCGAGAGACTCGGTGCTTGCCCTGGGGGGGAGGAGCACCAGCTCGTCCACGCGGCAGCCGGAGAGCTCAGTGTCTGCTGCAAGGCCGCCCATCGAGCTGGTGCTCGACGTTCCCGGGGTCCAGACGTACCCGAGAGACTCGGTGCTCGCCCTGGGAGGGATGAGCACCAGCTCGTCCACCCATACGCTATCTGGCGCGCAACACCTCCGGCGGGGTCAGGTAGTCGCTGCCGCTACCGCGCCGTTCCTGGCCTTCGGCGATCTCCAGCCGGGCGATGCTGCGCAGATGCACTTCGTCCGGGCCGTCAGCGATGCGCAGGCAGCGGGAGCTGATCCACAGATCGGCCAGCGGGGTATCCGGGGTCAGTCCCATGGCGCCGAACACCTGCATGGCCCGGTCCACCACGCCATTGAGCATGCTCGGCACTACGGCCTTGATCATGGCAATTTCCTTGCGCGCCCCCTTGGCACCGACGTTATCGATCATCCAGGCCGTCTTGAGCACCAGCAGGCGGGCCTGTTCTATCTCCATGCGCGAGCGGGCGATCCATTCGGAAACGCTGCCATGCTGATGCAGATAGCGCCCGAAGGTCTTGCGCTCCAGGGCGCGTTCCACCATCAACTCCAGCGCCAGCTCGGCCATGCCGATGGCGCGCATGCAGTGATGCACCCGGCCCGGCCCGAGCCGCGCCTGGGCCATCATGAAGCCGTCACCTTCCGCGCCGAGCAGGTTACCCACCGGCACCCGGACATCGCGGAATATCAGCTCACTGTGCCCTTCGGGGGCCAGGTGATGCATGACCGGAATGTTGCGCACCAGCTCCACACCGGGGGTGTCGAAGGGGACGATGACCATGCTCTGCTGCCGACGCGGCTCGCCGTTCGGGTCGGTCTTGCCCATCACGATGAGGAAGGCGCACTCCGGGTGCGAGGCATTGGTGATGAACCACTTGCGGCCATTGATGACATACTCACCCCCTTCCCGGCGGATCAGCGTCTGGATGTTGCTGGCGTCCGAGGAGGCCACATCCGGCTCGGTCATGGCAAAGGCCGAGCGGATCTCTCCATTGAGCAGAGGATTGAGCCAGCGCTCGCGCTGCTCGTCACTGGCGAACATGTGCAGCAGCTCCATGTTGCCGGTATCCGGGGCATTGCAGTTGAACACTTCCGAAGCCCAGCTCACCCGCCCCATGATCTCGGCCAGGGGGGCATATTCGAGATTGCTCAGCCCCTGCCCTGGCTCGTCGGCCCCGAGGGAAGGGAGAAACAGGTTCCACAGCCCTTCGGATCTGGCCAGCGCCTTGAGATCCTCCATGAAGGAGACCGGGTAGGCTCCTGCGGCCACCTCCCGCTGCCACTGGCCGAGACGGGGTACTATGTGCTGATCGAGAAAACTGCGCACCTGCTGACGCAGCGCTTCGGTTCGGGGGCTGTAGGCAAAATCCATGATCTGCTCCTGAGAAAGTGATACCTCGATTTTCATGAAACCAACATGTGCGAGGCTTACTCTCAGCCTAGGTCTCAGGTAGGATTCTGACTATCTTGTATCAGCGGCTGAATCAGATCCATTCATGTTGTGAATCAAAAAATTGACTAGAATCAATTTCGGTGATTCCACTTGAAATAAACAGCCCTCGTCCCCATATAGCTGATGCCTATATAGTCATACCTTATATAGCTAAAACCTATCCGGCGCTTAGGCTAAATTTATTTTAAGTATCCTGGCTCAGGTCCTATCATGAGCCCTGTTTCCAACCCAAAGACTAAAGCTCAATAAGGAGTCTTGAATGTCCGTTATCAATACTGAAATCAAGCCGTTTACCGCTCAGGCGTTCAAGAACGGCGAGTTCATCACCGTTTCCGACACTGACGTTAAAGGCAAGTGGGCTGTATTCTTCTTCTACCCCGCCGACTTCACCTTCGTTTGCCCGACCGAACTGGGTGACGTTGCTGATCACTACGAAGAGCTGCAGAAGCTGGGCGTTGAAGTGTACTCCGTATCCACCGATACCCACTTCACCCACAAGGCATGGCACGACAGCTCCGAGACCATCGGCAAGATCAAGTACACCATGATCGGCGACCCGACCATGCAGATCAGCCGCAACTTCGAAGTTCTGCGCGAAGACGAAGGTCTGGCCAACCGCGGTACCTTCATCGTTGACCCGCAGGGCATCATCCAGGCTGTTGAAATCACCGCTGAAGGCATCGGCCGTAACGCTGCTGACCTGCTGCGCAAGATCAAGGCTGCCCAGTACGTAGCTGCCCACCCCGGCGAAGTCTGCCCGGCCAAGTGGGAAGAAGGCGAAGCCACTCTGGCTCCCTCGCTGGACCTGGTTGGCAAGATCTAAGTCAGCCTGAAACCCGGCCCGCTGCGGCGCTCGCGCCCAGTCGGCGGGCTGGGTTTCTTTTTTTTGACTGTCGGCCCGGCAGCTAAAGAAAAGAAACCCTCCCCATTCACCTTATTTTCCAGGACACGCACATATGTTAGATGCCAATCTGAAGAAGCAACTGGACACCTACCTGCAGAACATCGCCAAGCCGATCGAAGTCAGCGTGTCCGTAGACGACAGCCCCAAGGGTAAAGAGCTATACGAACTCGCGGCCGAGATCGCCGAGATGTCGAGCAAGATCACCCTGAAGAACGCCGCTGACAAGCGTACCCCGAGCATGGGCGTCGCCCCTGCCGGCGAAGAGGCCCGGGTCCGTTTTGCCGGCATACCGATGGGTCATGAATTCACCTCGCTGGTACTGGCGCTGCTGCAGGCCGGTGGCCACCCGTCCAAGGCCGATCCCGCGCTGCTGGAGCAGATCCGCAACCTGCAGGGCGAGTTCCATTTCGAGACCTATATCTCGCTGTCCTGTCAGAACTGCCCGGACGTGGTCCAGGCACTGAACCTGATGGCCACGCTGAACCCCAACATCACCCACGTGATGATCGACGGTGCGCTGTTCAAGGACGAGGTCGAGAGCCGCCAGATCATGGCTGTGCCCACCGTGTTCCTGAACGGCGAACACTTCGGTCAGGGCCGCATGACACTGGCGGAGATCGTCAACAAGGTCGACAGCGGCGCTGCCGAACGCAAGGCGGCCGAACTGAACGAGAAGGCTCCCTACGAAGTACTGATCGTGGGCGGCGGACCGGCTGGCGCTTCAGCGGCGATCTACGCTGCGCGCAAGGGTATTCGCACCGGACTGGTGGCCGAGCGTTTCGGCGGCCAGGTAATGGATACCGTGGGGATCGAGAACTTCATTTCCGTGCCCTACACCGAGGGTCCGAAACTGGTTGCCAGCCTGGAGCAGCACGTCAAGGAGTACGACATTGACGTGATCACCGAGCAGAGCGCAGCCAAACTGACCAGCAATGGCCTGATCGAGATCGAGCTGGCCAGCGGCGCTACCCTGCGCAGCAAGTCGGTGATCCTGGCCACCGGTGCCCGCTGGCGCGAAATGAACGTGCCCGGCGAGCAGGAATACCGCGGCAAGGGCGTGGCCTACTGCCCGCACTGTGACGGCCCGCTGTTCAAGGGCAAGCGTGTGGCGGTGATCGGTGGTGGCAACTCCGGTATCGAGGCGGCCATCGACCTGGCCGGTATCGTCGAACATGTGACCGTGCTGGAATTCAGCGACACCCTGCGTGCCGATGAGGTCCTGCAGCGCAAGGCCCGTTCGCTGCCGAACGTCGAGATCATCATGAACGCCGCTACCACTGAAGTGCGTGGTGATGGCACCAAGGTGGTGGGTCTGACCTACACCGATCGCAAGACCGGCGAAAGCCACCAGGTGGACGTGGCGGGTATCTTCGTCCAGATCGGTCTGATTCCCAACACCGACTGGCTGAAGGACAGCGAGGTCAAGCTGACCCGCTTCGGCGAGATCGAGATCGATGCCCGTGGTGCCACGTCGGTACCGGGTGTATTTGCCGCCGGGGACGTGACTACCGTTCCCTTCAAGCAGATCATCATCTCCATGGGCGCGGGCGCCACTGCTTCGCTGGCGGCCTTCGACCACCTGATCCGTACCTCTGCAGGTGCCGAGGAAAAGGCTACCGCCTGATCCCCGCCCGCTGAAACCGACAACCGCACCCTTGGGTGCGGTTGTTGCATTTCAGGCCGGTGAAAACCGCGAGCTTACATCGAGCCACTGTCCATAACGCAGCGGCTACTTCCGCCCTGTCAGCGATCCCAGCAATCCACGGGCCAGCTCCCGGCCTATCTGCCTGGCCAGGGTCTGTACCGCCGAGCGCACCGTGGTATTGATCACCCCATCGGTCACGCTCCGACTGGATGTACCCTTGCGGCCGTTGCGGGCCTCTGCCTTTTCCCTGGCTCGACTTTCAGCCTCGGCCTGTGCCTGCTTCGCCGAATGCTCGGCGCGCTGGGCGAGAATCTCGTAGGCGGACTCGCGGTCAATGCCACGCTCGTAGCGCCCTGCCAGCGGCGAGGCCTGGAACAGGGCTGCACGTTCCGTCTCGTTCAGGACACCGATGCGTGAGCGCGGGGGTGCCATGAGGGTACGCTCAACGACCGAGGGGCGGCCTTTTTCATCGAGCACGCTGACCAGTGCCTCGCCCACCGCCAGCTCCGTCAGTACCGCCCGGGTATCGAACGCGGGATTGCTGCGAAAGCCGTCGGCCACGGCCTTGAGCGCCTTCTGCTCCCTGGGGGTATAGGCGCGCAGGGCGTGCTGGATACGCAGGCCCAGCTGGGCCAGTACCGCGTCGGGAAGATCGCTGGGTGACTGGGTGACGAAGAACACCCCTACCCCCTTGGAGCGAATGAGCCGGACCACCTGCTCGATGCGCTCATGCAGAACCTTCGGCGTGCGGTCGAACAGCAGGTGCGCCTCATCGAAGAACAACACCAGGCGCGGCCGGTCGGCATCGCCCTGTTCCGGCAGCTGTTCATGCAGCTCCGAAAGCAGCCACAGCAGGAAGCTGGCGTAGACCCGGGGCGATTCCTGGATCAGCTTGCCGGCTTCGAGAAGATGGATATGGGCGCGGCCGGAGAGATCGCGCTGCATCAGATCCGCCAGCTGCAGGGCCGGCTCGCCGAACAGCCGCTCGGCGCCCTGCTGTTGCAGTATCACCAGCCGGCGCTGGATGGCCTGGATGCTGGCCGGGGAAATACCGCCACTGACGGTGGCCAGTTCCTCGGGGGCGCGCAGCAGCCAGTCCAGCAGCGCCTGCAGGTCCTTGAGATCCAGCAGCAGGAGGCCTTGCTGATCGGCCCAGGCGAATACGCCGTAGAGCGCGGCCAGCTGATTGTCATTGAGGTCCAGCAGGCTGGCCAGCAACAGCGGTCCCATCTCGCTGATGGTCGTGCGCAATGGATGGCCGCGGTCACCGAGGATGTCCCAGAACACCACGGGCACCGATTCGGGCTGCCACTCCAGACCCGGCATCAGCGCCCGTCGCTTGTCGATACCGGCAGAAGGCGCAGCGGCGGCAGCCACACCGGACAGATCGCCCTTGATATCGGCGGCGAATACCGGCACGCCGGCTCTGGCAAAGCCCTCGGCCAGTACCTGCAGGGTGACTGTCTTGCCGGTGCCGGTGGCCCCGGCGATCAGACCGTGACGGTTGCACATGCTCAGGGGCTGGCTGATCACACGGCCATCGGCGCCGCCCAGCTGCAGAGATGAAATCATGAAAGGTACGCCTCCCTGTGTGGCCGCGGCGGTCGTTATCGTCGGGGGGCGCCGTGGTCGTTGTAATTCTTCAGTACCCGCAGCAGATCCCGCCGACTGATCTGCCCGACCAACCGGCCCTGCTCGGTAACCGGCAGGCGCCGACGGCGGTGGGTGACAAAGTGTTCTGCAACCTTGAGGATATCCGCATCGGCATCGATGGTTTCCACCACCTCGCTCATCAACGAGCGGACAGTACCGCAACTTTCCTCGAAATAGGCTCCGCTGAGAATACCCCGCAGGCAGTCGCTCTCCGACAGCACCCCCACCAGACTGCCGGAGGCATCCACCACCGGGGCGCTGCACAGCCGGTTCGTCAGCAGAATGTCGATGGCCTGGAAAAGATGGGTTTCCGGGGACAGGGTGACTGCCTCCCGGTTCATGTAGTCACGGACCTTTATGGATCTGAACATGGTGCGTCTCCCCTGCCGTCATTGGCACCGGGCAGGGGTTCAGCAACAGACGGTCTCAGGCAAATACAACCGTCTTGTTGTCATGAACCACCACCCGGTCTTCCAAGTGATAGCGCAAACCACGGGAAAGCACCATTTTTTCCACATCCTTTCCGAGGCGGACCATATCTTCCACATTATCTCTGTGGCTTATACGCACCACGTCCTGCTCGATAATGGGACCGGCATCCAGCTCCTCGGTAACATAGTGACAAGTTGCCCCTATGAGTTTCACTCCGCGGGTCGCGGCCTGATGATAAGGCCGGGCACCAACAAAGGACGGCAGGAAGCTGTGGTGAATATTGATTACCCGACCGGCATATTCTTCACAGAGACTTGCGGGCAATATCTGCATATAGCGCGCCAGTACAATACAATCGGCCTGTTGTTCATTTACCAGGCGAGTAACTTCGTCGAAGGCCGGTGTCTTGTCCTTGGGATCAACTGGCACATGGTGGAAAGGAATACCGTGCCACTCCACCATACTGCGCAGATCATCATGGTTGGAAATGACGCTGGTAATTTCACAGTCCAGCTCGCCGCTGTGGAAACGGTGCAACAGATCAGCCAGGCAATGGGACTCGCGACTGGCCATCAATACGACTTTCTTGCGTTCGGCTGAATCACTGACGCGCCACTGCATGCCGAACTCCCTGGCGATGGGCGCAAACACGGTGCGCAGCCCATCGGCATCAAACGGCAGGGAATCGGCCCGGATCTCATGGCGCATGAAGAACCAGCCGGAGAGGTTGTCGGAATGATGGCTGGCCTCGGTAATCCAGCCGTTATAGGTTGCCAGCAGGTTACTGACCTTGGCCACTATCCCCACACGGTCGGGGCAGGCAATTACCAGACGAAAGGTTCGCATCAGGTCTCACTCCAGAGTCCGGTTCTGCGCCGCTGCCCGGATCAGGGCGCGGCGAAACCGATGGCGGATCGAAAGCCGCGTATTCTACTCGCCCCCGAGGAAAATTTCAGCAACCGGCCGCCCCGTCGAGCGCCCACCAGACACAAATGGAATTGCAGTCCGCGAAGCCGTTTTCTTGTACAACTAACGGAATATAAACTAGTATTAGTCCACTATTTCATGCACCCCATTAATGAGGCTGTTTACCATGTCCATGCTGCAACAGTATCGTCAGATTGAAGATACCATTCGCGAGCTGAGCGAAAAGCTCAAGTCGCTGTCCAACGATGAGAAACTGAAGAAAGAAATCGAGTTTGAAAAGAAACTCGCCGCATTGATGGAGCAGTACGGAAAAAGCGTTAAAGATGTCATCGCCATCATTGACCCTGACAACAAGATCAGCGCACCGGTCCGCACCACCAGCGCCCCTGCCAAACGGGCACGCCGGGTAAAGCAGTACAAGAACCCGCACACCGGTGAAGTGATCAAAACCAAAGGCGGAAACCACAAGGAACTCAAGGCGTGGAAAGAGAAATACGGCGCCGATACAGTGGAAAGCTGGGCGACCATTCTAGACTGACCCATAGTTCCGCGTGAACATGGAAAAGCCCCGCAAGTTAGTTGACGGGGCTTTTTTCATGCTTCTTTCATGCTCTTTTCATGAGTTCATCACCGGGCCGTCATCGGCCACCAGGCAGCTGCAGTCGCGTTGCCAGCGCACGGGCATAGTGCTCCCATTGTTCAAGCAGTTGCCGCTGCCCCTCCGAGGCTTCCGGTAACAACCGTCGAATTTCTCCCATGAAGCTGTCGAGGGTGATGCCGGCGCCCGGCAACTGCCCACTCAATTTGCGACGACAGAACGCCAGCCACTGATGGGTTTCCTCGGCATTCAGCGACTCGGGGAAGTTTCTGGCACGGTAGCGCGGCAGCATGTCGACCAGACGCTGATCCTCAAGCGGCCAGCGGGTTCGGGCCAGTCCGACCCCATCGGTCTCGCGGATGGCCTCCAGCAGGCGGCGGTCCCGATCCGACATGAAGCCGTCATACAGCAGGGTTTCCGCCTCCACGTCCGGTTCGGCCGGGCCGGGTTGCTCACTGTAGATGGTATCCAGCCGGCCCTTGAGCCCCTCACGCCACTGCCCCAGCTGCTCGGCACGCGACAGCAGCAGCGGCATGTCCAGCTGCAGGCGCTCGATGTCCACGGGTCGCAGTACACGGGCTTCGGCCAGCACCGGGCACTTGTTGATATGTACCAGTTTGAGACCGGGACGCTGCTCACCCGGCGCCAGCTCCTCGGTGCGCGTGTACAGCCGCTGACGCAGCTGCTCCGGAGACAGTTCCTGGAGCATGTCCGGTGCGACAGCCAGATCCCAGACGATCAGCGCATTGCGATTGCGCGGGTGCCAGGCCAGGGGCAGGACCAGCGCCAGGCCGCTGCGCTCGCGACCGAAGCGACCGGAAACATGGACCAGCGGGCGCACCTGCTGAAGATCCACCAGGGCCGATACCCGATGCTTGTCGCGCAGCTGATAGAGGTAATCGTAGAGCCGCGGCTGGGCCTGCCGGAGCAACCGTGCCATGGCGATGGTGGCCCGTACGTCGGCCAGCGCATCGTGGGCCTGACCGTGGTCTATGCCGTTGGCAGCTGTCAGCAGCTCCAGCCGGAAGCTGGTGAAGCCGTCCTGCTGGGGCCACTCGATGCCCTCCGGGCGCAGGGCGTGGGCAGTGCGCAGCGCATCGAGCAGATCCCAGCGGCTGTTGCCCCCCTGCCATTCACGGGCATAGGGATCGAAATAGTTGCGATAGAGCGAGAAGCGGGTCATCTCGTCGTCGTAGCGCAGGCTGTTGTATCCGGCAGTGCAGGTGCCGGGCCTGGCCATCTGTTCATGCAGCAGGTGCATGAACCGGGCTTCCGGCAAACCGCGCTGGACCCGCGCCGGATCAATGCCGGTCACCAGGCAGGCCATGGGATGGGGCAGAACATCTTCAGCAAGACGGCAATCGATACACAGCGGCTCGTCTATCTCTTCCAGCTGCTCGTTGGTTCGCACCCCTGCTACCTGCAGCGGTCGATCCCGGCGCGGGTCGATGCCCGTTGCCTCGAAGTCATACCAGAAAATACTGTTACCCATGGTGTTTCCCCGTTCCGGTGGCAGAAGCGGGATTGCCGAGCTGCCGTGAAGCAAGGCAGGGTACCTCAGCGAAGCCGTTCAGGCATCCGGTTGGTGGGTAAATGTGAAATAGCGCTGCAGTGCAATGGACAGACCGGCGAACACCTGCGGGTCGCTGATCAGGGCGAACCCGGCATCATAATGCCCCGGCGTGAGATCCGGTCGGCACCAGCGGCTGTTGGCGCGAAACGGCAGCACGAACTCACCCTCGCCGCCCAGCGCCGGCAGATGCAGCTGCATGTCGTAGTCTTCGTCCAGCATCACCGGATAGGGGCTGATCAGCATGAACCCCTTGCAGGAGACGTTGGCCATGATTCCCATGAACTGGCCATCGAAACTGTTGAACACGCTCAGATAGGCATGCAATTGATGCCGCGGTATACCGCGCTCCAGCCGCTTGACGGCGTCCTGCGCCGTTCCCTGGAAGGTCATCCCGGACATAGCCCTTGCTCCGCAGAAATATGAACACACAGAATTGGCAGGGGCGTGGCGTCGGGCGTGACTGCGTGCTGGCGGCTCGTTCCCTGAACATCTGCATCAGGATAGCCCACCGCCCGTGCCAGTCCAATAAACGGTGGTCGGAAGATGGACGGCAGCTCGCCGGTTATTGATCTGGGTCAGCGCCGGTACCGAGGCAATTGACCTAGGCTGTCCTAATATCACTAGTGGACCAACAAGGGGCAGCGGGCATGAACATCCAGCACATCATGGTGGTTATCGATCCAACCAGTGAAAACGAGCAACCCTGCATGCGTCGGGCCGAGCAGCTGGCCGGCCACTATCGGCAGGCGCGCTTCACGTTGTTTGTCTGCGACTATATTCCAGAACTCGAGGGGGGGCTGCTGTTCAGCAACGACCTGCTGACCGAAGCGCGCAACAAGCTGCTCGGACACCGAGAGGAATATCTGGACCGGCTTGCCGCCCCCCTGCGCGCCCGCGGCCATATCGTCAATACCACTGCGGTGTGGGGCAAAAGGTTCGAGCGACATATCCTGCGCGCCGTGCATGAACAGCAGCCGGATATAGTGCTCAAGACCGGACAGCGTCACAGCCTGCTCAAGCGTCTGGTACTGAGCAACAGTGACTGGTTCCTGATCCGCTACTGTCCCGTACCGCTGTGGCTGGTCAAGCAGCCGGACGCCCCGCTGCAACACATTTGCGCCAGCGTCGACCCACTGCATGAGGCGGACAAGCCGGCGGCGCTGGATCACAAGATCCTCGACACCGCCCGCAAGCTCGCCGCTGAAGTCGGCGCCCGGCTGAGCGCGGCGCACTGCTACAACCCGCTGCCACACACCCTGGCCTTCGATACCGGCCTGGTAGCCGACTACGACGGCTATGCCGAGGATGTACGCCGCCAGCACGCCGATGCCTTCAACGCCTTTGCCAGTGCCAGCGCCCTGTCCGAGGAGCAGCAGCACCTGCTGACAGGCTACCCGGAGCAGGCGATTCCGCAATTTGCCGCCGATAAGGGAGTGAACCTGCTTGTCATGGGCGCCATATCCCGCTCACGTATCGAAAGTGCGCTGATCGGACACACCGCCGAGCGACTGCTGGAGGACGTGCCCTGCGACATGCTGATCATCAAGCCGGACGGCTTCGAGGATCCCTCACGCCCGGCCTGAGGCCGGGATCACCTGCGCCGGGGAACCTGCCGACACAGTCGGGTGATGGCCTGCCAGTCACCAGACTCGATCAGGTCCCGGGGCGCCATCCAGCTGCCACCGACGGCAACCACATTGTCCAGGGCCAGATAGTCCGGCAGGCGCTCCGGGCCTATGCCGCCGGTGGGACAGAAGCGAACATCATGGAAGGGGCCCGCCAGGGCCTTCAGCAGTTTTACGCCGCCACAGATCTCCGCCGGGAACAGCTTGAAGCAGCGATAGCCCAGACGGTAACCGCGCATGATCTCCGAAGCGGTGGCGACCCCCGGCAACAGCGGTACCGGACTGTCCAGCCCCAGCGCCAGCAGCTCATCCGTGGTCCCGGGGGTGACGATGAACCTCGCCCCGGCATCCAGCACCGACTGGAACTGCCTGGCATCCAGTACGGTGCCGGCCCCCACGCACAGCTGAGGGCGTTCGCTGGCCAGCAGACGAATGGCGCCCAGCCCGAGGGGGGTACGCAGGGTGACCTCCAGATTGGTGATGCCAGCGGCGGCCAGGGCGTCGGCCATGGGCAGGATGTCGCTTTCCCTGGTAATGCTCAGCACCGGCAGTATCGGCTGGCCGGCAAGGATGTCGTCCAGGACCCTGCTGTTTTCCAACAGTCTCATCAGTTTTCCAGAGCCCCGTCGGGGCTGTAGTAGATATCCATGGGCGGTTTGAGAAAGGCCTTGATCGGCATCCGCAGGGGGTCCTGCTCCTGCCAGGCGCTGACCAGGGTCCGCCGCTTTTCCTCTCCGGCGAGCACCAGCAACCGGGTTCCGGCGCTGTCGATGGCCCGTGCGGTCATGCTCAGCCGCGGTAGACGCCCACCCTCCGGCGGCACCGCCACACAGAGACGTTCCTGCGCCGGGTCAAGATACCCTGCCAGCTCGGGCAGGAAGGGGAACAGCGACGCGGTATGGCCGTCCTTGCCCATACCCAGCACCAGTACATCCAGCGGCAGCAGCGCGCGCAACATGCGGTCCATGGTGTCGGCATCC
This sequence comes from Halopseudomonas sp. Lyrl_26, assembly GCF_051948695.1. Taxonomy (NCBI): domain Bacteria; kingdom Pseudomonadati; phylum Pseudomonadota; class Gammaproteobacteria; order Pseudomonadales; family Pseudomonadaceae; genus Halopseudomonas; species Halopseudomonas sp. Lyrl_26. The sequence goes on along the minus strand of NZ_JAYJLH010000005.1, from coordinate 54,644 downwards.
GCCTGCAGGCCTTCACCACGGTACATGGGGATCCAGCGAGCCTGCTGCAGGGCTCCCGGCATGCAGCGCAGCAACAGGCCGGCGTTGCTCTGTTCATCCTCGGCCGGTACCCAGCGTTCATCCACCAGCATGATGGTTACCTTCGACCAGTCCAGACCCGACTGTTCCAGCTGGCGCAGAAACAACTCGGGGCCCCGGCCGCCGGATAATGCCAGACTGGCCTCGCCCCGCTCCTCGATGGCCTGCTGCAACTCCCCGGCGATGCGCTCGGCCACCATCACTGCCTGAGTCCGCGCGCTATCCGCCTGGTACCAACCCAGCCCATGGTCCTGCAACAGCTGTTCGATCACAGCTCACCTCCGTCAGCCAGAATCAGACTGTCAGTAAAGCAGCTCGCCCCCTGCTCTGCCGGGCTGACCTGGCGCCTGGCGAAGCCGAACAGCTCGCGCCCCCAGCCGCGACGCACGCCATCCCCCACCGGGACCGGCGAGCGGGCATCCCACTCGGCGCTGTCCATCTGCACATCCAGCACGCCGGCACCGGCATCCAGCGCCAGTACGTCGCCGTCGCGCAACCGCGCCAGGGGGCCGCCGGCTTCGGCTTCCGGCGTCAGGTGGATGACCGCCGGCACCTTGCCCGAAGCCCCGGACATGCGCCCGTCGGTAACCAGCGCCACCCGCAATCCGCGATCCTGCAGCACACCGAGATAGGGCGTCAGCTTGTGCAGCTCAGGCATGCCATTGGCCGCCGGTCCCTGAAAACGCACCACGGCGATCATATCCTGGCGGAACTCGTTGTTCTCGAAGGCGGCAACAAAGGCCTGCTGGCTGTCGAAGATCCGGCACGGCGCCGTCACCTGCCAGTGTTCCGGCTGCACCGCCGAGAGCTTGATCACCCCACACCCCAGGTTGCCCCGGATCACCCGCAGCCCGCCATCGGCCCGGAACGGATCGCGCCAGCCGCGCAGCACAGTCCGGTCCAGACTCGCCGCCGGGCCATCGCGCCAGTGCAGCTGCCCCTGCTGCAACGCGGGTTCTCGTGCATAGCGCTCCAGTCCCGGACCGGCTACGGTCTCGACCTCGCTGTGCAGCAGACCGGCCTCCAGCAGCTGGGCGAACAGCCAGGCGCTGCCGCCGGCGGCCTGAAAATGATTCACGTCCGCCTGGCCATTGGGATAGATACGCGCCAGGGTAGGCACCACTTCCGACAGCAGGCCCATGTCATCCCAGTTCAGCTGCAGACCGGCACATTGCCCGATGGCGATCAGATGCAGGGTCAGGTTGGTGGAGCCGCCGGTGGCCAGCAGCATGACCAGCGCATTGACCAGCGCACGCTCATCGACGATACGGGCCAGGCTGCCCTGCCCGGTGCGCGCCAGCCGCGCAGCCTGTTCGGTTACCGCCACCGTCAGCGCCTCGCGCAGGGGAGTGCCGGGATTGACGAAGGAAGCCCCCGGCAACTGCAGCCCCATGGCCTCCAGCAGCAGCTGGTTGGTGTTGGCAGTGCCGTAGAAGGTACAGGTGCCCGGCGCGTGGTAGGCCTGGCTTTCGGCCTCCAGCAGCTCTTCCCGGCTGGCCAGTCCCTCGGCATAACGCTGGCGGACCTGCGCCTTGCGGTCATTGGGCAACCCGGAGGGCATGGGGCCGGCGGGGACAAACAGCACCGGCAGATGGCCGAAGCGCAGCGCGCCCATCAGCAGCCCCGGCACAATCTTGTCGCAGATCCCCAGGCACAGCGCAGCGTCATACATGTTGTGCGACAGGGCCACGGCGGTGGCCATCGCGATGACATCCCGACTGACCAGCGACAGCTCCATCCCCGGCTCGCCCTGGGTGATCCCGTCACACATCGCCGGCACCCCGCCGGCCACCTGGCCGGTCGCCCCCATACGTCGCAATATGCCGCGGATCTGCTCGGGGTAGCTTTCATAGGGCTGATGGGCCGAGAGCATGTCGTTATAGGCAGTGACGATGCCGATGTTGACCTCATCCGGCAGGCGCAGGCGCTGCTTGTCCTCCGCCGGACAGGCGGCCATGCCGTGGGCGAAATTGCTGCAGGACAGCGCCCGGCGCCCCCGCGGCAGCGCGGCAGCCTCGTCCATCTGCTGCAGATAGGCCGCACGGGACCTGCTGCTGCGCTGGCGCAGCCGCTCGGTTACCTCTATCACCCGGGGGTGCATAAGCCTCCTCCTGAAAACCAGATACTGACCCGGCGGTCTCCCGCCTGTCATCAACAACGGATATCATCTATTGTAAGCCATTGATATATCACTGAAGGGAAAACCAAGATGACCCTGCGTCGTACCAAGATCGTCGCCACCCTCGGCCCCGCCAGCAGCTCAGCGGAACGCATCGAGGCCCTGATCCGGGCAGGCATGAACGTAGCCCGGCTCAATTTCTCCCACGGCACCCATGACGAGCATCGGGAGCGAGCGCGCCTGGTAAGGGAGATTGCCGCCAATCTGGGTGTGCACGTGGCACTGCTGGGCGACCTGCAGGGACCCAAGATCCGCATCGCCCGCTTCAAGGAAGGCAAGATCCATCTCGAGGTCGGCGACCGCTTCCGCCTCTCCACCACCCACCCGCTGGATGAAGGCACCCAGGAAGTGGTCGGCATCGACTACCCTGCCCTGGTGACCGACTGCCGCCCGGGGGACGAGCTGCTGCTCGATGACGGCCGCATCGTGCTGGTGATCGACGCCATCGCCCGGGGCGAGGCCATCTGCACCGTTACCGCCGGCGGCTACCTGTCCAACCACAAGGGCATCAACCGCCGTGGCGGCGGTCTCTCCGCCTCAGCGCTGACCGACAAGGATCGTGCCGACATAGTGCTGGCCGCCGAGCTGGAGATGGAATACGTGGCGGTGTCCTTCCCCCGGGATGCCCGGGATATGGACCTGGCGCGCAAGCTGCTGCGCGACGCCGAGTCCCAGGCCTGGCTGGTGGCCAAGATCGAACGCGCCGAGGCCGTGGCCGATGAAGCGGCTCTCGATGGCCTGATCGATGCCAGCGATGCCGTCATGGTCGCCCGCGGCGATCTGGGTGTGGAGATTGGTGATGCGGAGCTGGTCGGCATCCAGAAAACCATCATTGCCCACGCCCGGCGCAAGAACAAGACGGTGATCACCGCCACCCAGATGATGGAGTCGATGATCAACAGTCCGCTGCCGACCCGTGCCGAGGTCTCCGACGTCGCCAACGCGGCGCTGGATAATACCGACGCAGTGATGCTGTCCGGTGAAACTGCCGCCGGGGACTTCCCGGTGGAAGCGGTGGCCGCCATGCACCGGGTATGTCTGGGCGCGGAAAAGCACCCGACCAGCCAGCGCTCCGGTCACCGTCTGCACATGTCCTTCGAGCGCTGCGACGAGACCATAGCGCTGTCGGCGATGTACGCGGCGAACCACTTCCCCGGGGTAACGGCGGTGATCTCCCTGACCGAAAGCGGTTACACCCCGCTGATCATGTCCCGCATCCGCTCGCACCTGCCGATCTTCGCCCTGTCGCCCAACCGGCAGACACTCGGCCGGGTGTCACTGATGCGCGGCGTGCACAGCATCGAGTTCAACCCCGCCCACCTGCCCTCGAGCGACGTCAACCAGCGTGCCGTAGAAGCGCTTCTGCAGCGGGGCCACGTCAAGCCGGGAGACTGGGTGATCATCACCAAGGGCGACGTGTACAACTCCCGTGGGGGCACCAACTCGATGAAGCTGCTGCAGGTGAGTGAACAGATAGTCTGATAACTCGAGATTGCTGGATGCGTGCTTGCGTGTTATGTGCACTCACATACCGAATTGCAGCAACAGAAAACCCGGCACAAGGCCGGGTTTTCTGTTGCTGGCTACAGCGGTTTACTGCACTTCCACCGCCAGACTTTCGGCAATCTTCTTCTGCCAGATCTGCGGACCGGTGATGTGTACCGACTCACCACTGCTGTCCACCGCAACGGTGACCGGCATGTCCTGAACCTCGAACTCGTAGATCGCTTCCATACCCAGATCCGCAAAGGCAACCACCTCGGCCTTCTTCACCGCCTGGGCGACGAGGTAGGCAGCGCCGCCCACGGCCATCAGGTAGACCGCCTTGTGATCACGGATGGCATCGATGGCAATCGGGCCACGCTCGGACTTGCCGATCATGCCCAGCAGACCGGTCTGCTCCAGGATCTGGCGGGTGAACTTGTCCATGCGGGTCGCGGTGGTCGGACCGGCCGGACCTACCGCCTCGTCACGCACCGGATCAACCGGACCCACGTAGTAGATGACCCGGCCCTTCAGATCCACCGGCAGCTGCTCGCCCTTGTTCAGCATGTCGACCATGCGCTTGTGCGCCGCGTCACGGCCGGTCAGCATCTTGCCCGACAGCAGCACGGTCTCGCCGGTCTTCCAGGTCTGCACTTCCTCGGGGGTCAGGGTGTCCAGGTTGACACGGCGAACGCCACTGCCCACTTCCCAGGTGATATCCGGGTAGGCATCCATGGGCGGCGGAGTCAGCGCGGCCGGGCCACTGCCATCCAGCACGAAGTGGGCGTGGCGGGTAGCGGCGCAGTTGGGGATCATGCACACCGGCAGACTGGCAGCATGGGTCGGGTAATCCTTGATCTTGATGTCCAGCACCGTGGTCAGACCACCCAGGCCCTGGGCGCCGATACCCAGTGCGTTGACCTTGTCCATGATCTCCAGACGCAGTTCCTCGACCCGATTCTGCGGGCCGCGCTGGCGCAGCTCGTGGATATCGATCGGATCCATCAGGGATTCCTTGGCCAGCACAGCCGCCTTCTCGGCGGTACCGCCGATACCTATCCCCAGCATGCCCGGCGGGCACCAGCCGGCACCCATGGTCGGAACGGTCTGTACCACCCAGTCGACAATGGAGTCGGAGGGGTTGAGCATGACCATCTTCGACTTGTTCTCCGAACCGCCGCCCTTGGCCGCAACGTGGAACTCGATGGTGTTGCCCGGTACCACCTGGTAGTGGATCACCGCCGGGGTATTGTCCTTGGTGTTGGTACGCTTGCCCGCCGGATCGGCCAGGATGGAGGCACGCAGCACGTTTTCCGGAAGCTGGTAGGCACGGCGCACCCCTTCGTTGATCATGTCGTCCAGGCTCATGGTGGCGCCATCCCAGCGCACATCCATACCCACCTTGGCGAAGACGGTGACGATACCGGTGTCCTGACAGATGGGGCGGTGGCCGGTAGCGCACATGCGCGAGTTGATCAGAATCTGGGCCATGGCATCCCGTGCCGCCGGGGATTCTTCCCGCAAATAGGCCTGGTGCACCGCCTGAATGAAATCAACCGGATGGTAGTAGGAGATATATTGCAGCGCATCGGCGACGCTCTGGATCACATCATCTTGCTTGATAACCGCCATTCTCGGACAGGCTCCTCTATAGACTGACTGACCGCAGGACTACCGGTACCACAGGCGGGGGCGGCCAGATTCACGGAATGCTCGGGTCGAGGCACGGGTGCCGACCCATGAAAGCAGGCGACAGAGTATACCTGAGCGGACGGGCCAGCGAGAGCAATACGACCAATTGAGTGGCACTATCGTGCTATAAGGGACTGGGCAAGCGGCAACATAAAGATTAGAGTGATATCAACGAGCCATCATACAAGGACAACAAGGTGAATGATTCGGAGCGCAAACAGCAGGACCGCTTCCAGGCCCTTCGCCTGCAACGCTTCTATCTAGCCCAATCGACCTACATGATCGCCTACGTGGTGATCGCCGTGACCTGGGCCACCGGGCATTACCTGGGCAGCAATGCCATGGCGCTGAGTCACTATGCGCTGGGCTTCATCACCCAGTTCACCTTCTTTCTGATATTCAAGACCGGCCTCAACCTGCGCTTTCGCGACCCCAGCCTGACCAGCCCGCAGATCATAGTGGCACTGCTGCTGCAGACCTATCTGCTGGCCCTGGTCGGCGAGATCCGCGGCACCATCATGGTCGCCTACTGCCTGATCCTGCTGTTCGGCGTGTTCCAGATGAGCCGCACCGCCTACCTGATCCACGCTGCGCTGGCGCTGGTCTGCTATGCCAGCCTGATCGTCATCAACCAGTATCTGGGCATCTACCCCCAGAGCCTTACCGTGGCCCTGCTGGAATGGTTCATCCTGGCCTGCTTCCTGCTCTGGCTGATCATCCTCGGCAGCTATATCCGCGCCCTGCGCGAGCGGCTGCAGCAGCGCCACAGCACGCTCCAGCAGCACCAGCAGACGCTGCGCAGCATGATGGATCAGCTGCAGAACCTGGCCACCACCGATGCCCTCACCGACCTGCCCAACCGCCGTTACTTCATCGAGGAAGCCCAGCGGCGCAACACCCTGCTCAGCCGCGGCCAGACCCTGGGGCTGGCTCTGATCGACCTGGATCACTTCAAGCGCATCAACGATCTCTACGGCCATGCCGCCGGAGATCAGGTGCTGCAGGAGTTCGCCCGCATAGCCCGCTCCAATCTGCGGGGCAACGACATAGTCGCCCGCTTCGGTGGGGAGGAATTCGTGCTGTTGCTGGACAATTGCGACCTGGCGACCCTGCATCACTGCGTCGAGCGCATACGCCAGGGGCTGGCTACCCATCCCTTCAGCGCCCTGCCCGAGGGCGTGCGCTGCACCATGTCCGCCGGCATCTGCCTGATCCATCCCGAGGACGATCTGGAGTGGCGCATCAGCCAGGCGGACGAGGCGCTTTATCAGGCCAAGGCCGAAGGACGCAACCGTACCTGCGCCCATGAGCAAGCCTACGCCTGAGGATCAGCGTATCCCCAGCCAGACCATGGCGCTGCGGCTGATGCCGCCCCACAGGCGGATCTTGAGCCTGTGGGCCCAGCTCAGCTCTCGCCAGTCCTGCAGCGTCCATTCCCGGGACTCGGCGAAATCGGTTGCAAAGCTCTCCTCGACGGTGCGGGTCATGCCACTGTCGATGATGTTCTGATTGGCTTCCAGGTTCCAGTGCAGGGTCCAGCGGTCGAAGTTGGCAGAGCCCAGACTGACCCAGTCATCCACCAGCACCGTTTTGAGATGCAGAAAGCGCGGCTGATACTCGAAGATTCGCACGCCCGCCATCAGCAGTCGTCGATAATAGCGTTGGCCGGCATAGCGTACCGGGGGATGGTCGGTGATCTCCCCGCACAGCAGCAGCCGGACATCCACCCCACGCCGGGCGGCCCGCATCAGTGATCGGCGTATGCGCCAGCCGGGCACGAAATAGGGTGTGGCCAGCCAGACCTTGTGCTCGGCCCGGGCGATGCTGCTCAGCAGTGCCTGCACCAGTTCCCGGTGGGTGCGGCCATCGGTCAGGGAGACCCGCGCGAGCCCCTCGGAGCCTTCGGGACGGGGCGGTATGCGCACCCTGTGCAGCTGCGCCGGAGGTCGTCCCCGTCGCCGGTGGGTGGCATCCCACTGGTGCTGGAACACCGTAACCCAGTCAGCCACCACAGGCCCCTCCACGCGGAGCATCTGCTCATGCCAGAGACAGTGGCCGGCCTCATCCGGAATGCAGAAATCATCGGTGAAGCCGGTACCACCGATGAACGCGACCTGATCGTCAACGAGGATGAGCTTGCGGTGATCGCGGTGCAGATTGGCCCGCCCGCCCCAGAGGTTGAGCGGGTTGTAGAAACGCAGCTCGACCCCGCTCTCGCGCAAGCGCTGGCGGTCCTCCTCACCCAGGTCCCGGCTGCCCGCCCCATCGAACAGACAGCGTACCCGCACGCCCCTGGCCGCCGCTGCGGCGAGGATCGCGAAGACCCGGTTGAAGCTCTGCCCCGACTCCACCAGATAGAGTTCGATATCGATGGTCTGCTGCGCCTGCTCCATGGCCTGGATCAACTGCGGAAAGAAACAGTGGCCATCCACCATGAGTTCGAAGCGGTTGTTTTCCCGCCAGGGGTAATAGGGGGCTGCCGCCATGCATACCTCGGGAAGCCGGTCATCATCTTGGGTGTACAGCGGACCGGTCGCCGAACGGTTCACTGCGTCTTGAGCATAGCAGGCGCTGCGCCGGGCCTTCGGGGCCGGTGCCCGCCTGCGGGCGACAAGCGCCGCTCTTCAGAAGACCGGCCCCGGGGGTCTCGGTTCCTTCTACGCAGGCGTTATCAGGCCGCGAGACTCGGCCGTGGCGAAGGTGATCACCTCCGGCATGAACTGCAGGAAGTCCTGCTCAAAGCTCCGGTAATCGCCCTCAAGCTCCTCCACCGCCCCCACCAGCGGGTTGCCGGGACGCAGACGCCGGGCCATATTGTTCAGCGCCAGGTGCAGGTTATCCAGCCGGGCATAGCTGCCCAGCCAGTCCTCTGTCGCCATGCGCACCAGAACCTGCCGAGCCCGGTCGGGCATCAGCGTCTGCTGGTCCAGCACCGCCTGATACATTCGTGCGGTGAAACTGGCCAGGGACTGATCGGAGAAGCGCTCCCAGTGCAGCACCAGCAGGTGGTCGTAGAACATGTCGACCATGATGCCGGCGTAGCGCCGGCGCTGGTCGCTGACCCGGGCCTTGCTGCGCAGCACCAACGGATGGCGATCGGTGAAGGCGTCGATGCGACGGTGCAGCCAGATGCCCTGACGCACCGGCTCGGGCAAGGTCATGGACGCCACCGGCCCCTTGATGAAATCACCGAGCAGCCCGCCCAGCGCCAGCTGGGGATGATCCGGCCCCAGCCGCAGGTGCGCGAGATAGTTCATCAGCGCTGGTTGATCTGCTGCTGCAGACCGGCAAGCTGGTCACGCACCGTGGAAATGGTGCGATTGGTCTGCAGGCGGAAACTGTCGATGGACTGCAGCGCCTCCTCCATGGCCATCAGCCGGTTATCCAGCTCGCTGCGCAGCACCAGCAGCTCCTGCTCCATGCCCGGAGCGGACGCGGCCTGGCGCAACGCCTGCAGCTCCCCCTGCTGGCGGGCAAGCTGGGTTTGAGCTTCAGCCAGCTGCTGCTCGAGGCGGGCCAAACCCTGGACCGGCTCGCTGAGCGCAGTCAACTCGGCGCGCAGCTTCTGTTGATCCCGGGCGGCGCTCTCGAGCTGGCCGGAGGCGTCGTTCAGCGTCTGTTGCTGCTGGGCAAGCTGCTGCTCCAGCTGCCCCAGCTGCTCGGCAAGGTCGGCAAGCTGACGTGCCTGGCTTTCACCGGACTGCTGCAGGGGCGCCAGCCGGCTGCGCAGCCCCTCGAGTCCCTGCCCATGCTGCTGAAGGGTCTGCTGCTGCTCCTGCTGGCGGGTGGCCAGCTGCTCCATCCGCTGCTCCAGCTGGTTGATCTGCCGCAGACGCTCCTGCTCGGTCTGACTCAGGGTGGATTCGGTGGCGATGACCTTGCCGCTGATATCCTGCAGCCGGCCTGCCGCGTCCTCGCTGATCCGGGCAAAACTTTCCTGGGTGGCTACCAGCTGTCGCTGCAGCCGGCTCTGCTGCTCATGGCTCCAGTAACCGAGTCCGATAAAGGCCAGCAGCAGGCTGATGCACACCGCCCACAGCAACCCGTTACCGGAGCGCCGCGGCGCCGGCTCCCGCACTGCCCTGACCAATGGCGGCTCTACCGCCTCGGCCGGACGCCCCGTACCCGGAGCAGCGACCCGATCGTCATCCGTGGCACGGATGTCCGGCAGCTTGCCATCGAAATCATCACGCATGAGTACCATCTACCTCCGTTTTCGCAGCCCGTATTCTGCGCGCTGAACCTGACCCTGGCCAGCCCCGGCCTCAACCGTCAATCGGGCCCAGCCAGCGCGGCGCCTGTTCAAGCAGTTGCCGGGTCAGCAGCTCCAGCAGCTGCCCGCCGTTGCGCCAGTAGTGCCAATGCAAAGGCACATCCACATGGCAACCGGGGATCAGCTCGCGCAACTGCCCCGCCGCCAGGGCGTCCCGCGCCTGCAATGCCGGCACCATGCCCCAGCCCATACCCGCGCCTATCATTCTCACGAAACCCTCGGACGAGGGGCACAGGTGGTGGGGAAAATCGACCGCGAGCCCGGCAAGGGCCAGGAAGCGATGCTGCAGCTGATCATCGGGACCGAATACCACCGCCGGGGCCCTCGCCAAGGCCCGGGCGGACACGCCCTCGGCAAAGTGCCGACGAATGAAACCATCACTGGCGACCGCCAGGTAGCGCATGGCCCCGAGTGGCACCGAGCGGGCACCGGCCACCGGACGCTCGGCGGCGCAGACACAACCGATCACCTCCCCGGCGCGCATGCGGCGCAGCCCCACATCCTGATCCTCCACCAGAAGCTCCAGCAGCAGTGCCTGCTGGCGGCACAGATCGGCCACCGCCGGCGCCCACCAGGTGGCCAGACTGTCAGCATTGAGCGCAAGGCGCAGTCGGGGCAGCGGCGCTTCCCCTTCCTGCATGGGCACCTCGCGCTGCAGCTCACGCTCGAGCATCCTCACCTGCTGCACATGGTTGAGCAACCGCTTCCCGGTATCGGTCGGCGTAGGCGGGGTTGCCCGCAGCAGTACCGGAGCGCCGACCCGCGCCTCGAGCAATTTGACACGCTGGGATACCGCCGATTGGGACAGGCCAAGCGCTCGGGCCGCTCGCTCGAACCCGCCCTGCTCCACCACGGCCGCCAGGGCCTGCAGCAATTTGTAGTCCAGCATCAGATTACCTTATACCCCATTAGCAATATCGACTTTCCTTATACCGGTGCCAGGGCCAGACTACCAGCCCACCCCTTCGGAGTTCTCGCCTTGTCGTACTACACCAGTTTTTTCAATGGACTGCTGGTCGCTGCCGGATTGATCATGGCCATAGGCGCGCAAAACGCCTTCGTGCTGGGCCAGAGTCTGAAACGCGAACACCATCTGAGCGTGGCCCTGATCTGCATGCTGTGTGATGCCATTCTGATCACCGCCGGGGTCTTCGGGCTGGCCACGCTGATCGAGCAGCATCCGCTGGTCATGGAAATTGCCCGCTGGGGTGGCATCCTGTTTCTGCTCGGCTACGCCCTGCTGGCGATCCGCCGGGCCCTCGGCGAGCAGACGCTCCAGAGCGAGGCTGCGGTCCAGCCCCGACGCACCCGGCAAGCCGTCATTCTGGCGACCCTTGCCATCACCCTGCTCAATCCCCATGTCTATCTGGATACCGTGATACTGATCGGCTCGGTGGGCGCCCAGCAGTCCTGGCCGATCTGGTTCGCCGCCGGCGCCGCCAGTGCCTCGATGCTGTGGTTCTTCAGTCTGGCGATCGGCGGCGCCCGGCTCGCACCACTGCTGAGCCGACCTGTCACCTGGCGGGTAATAGATCTGCTGGTCGCCGCCATGATGCTGAGAGTGGCCTGGACGCTGGCCGCCCCTGTCTGGAGCTGATGCGCACTCGCCAGAATAGAGCGCCCGGCTTGGTCAGTTGCGGTACGGAATGCTATGATCTTCCAGCTAATAAACAGGGGCTGGCCAGCACCACGGCCGCACCAGCAGGCGCACGATCCGGCCTGTCTCGATCGCCCCATAACCCTGAAATGGAGAGAGACCATGCCTTTCGAACTTCCCCCGCTTCCCTACGCTCAGGACGCCCTGCAGCCGCACATCTCCGCTGAGACCCTGGAGTACCACTACGGCAAGCACCACAACACCTACGTGGTCAACCTGAACAACCTGATCGCAGGCACCGAGTACGAAGGCAAGAGCCTGGAAGAGATCATCAAGACCTCCAGCGGCGGCCTGTTCAACAACGCTGCCCAGGTGTGGAACCACACCTTCTACTGGAACTGCCTGAGCCCCAACGGCGGCGGCGAGCCCACCGGCGAGCTGGCCGAAGCCATCAACAAGGCCTTCGGTTCCTTCGAAGCCTTCAAGGAAGAGTTCAGCAAGGTTTCCATCGGCACCTTCGGTTCCGGCTGGGGCTGGCTGGTGAAAAAGGCTGACGGCTCCCTGGCCCTGGCCAGCACCATCGGTGCCGGCAACCCGATCACCTCCGGTGACACCCCGCTGCTGACCTGCGACGTCTGGGAACACGCCTACTACATCGACTACCGCAACGCCCGTCCGAAATACGTCGAGGCGTTCTGGAATCTGGTCAACTGGGACTTCGTGGCGAAGAACTTCGCTGCCTGATCCCCGCGTTGCAAGACAGACACCCCGCCTCGGCGGGGTGTCTGCATATTGGGGGTAGAACTTTTCACCGGCAGGCAGTTGCGCACGATCCGACGCGAATGCATGATGGCAAGAAAAAGAGCAAAGGATAGGCCGCATTGAAAGTCGAAACACGGCACAGCCTTTCAGTCAAACTGCTCCGACTGGTGCTGTTGTGGGCACTGTTGGCGGGAATGCTGTTGAGCCTGGCGCAGATCTTCGTCGACCTGCGGGCAGTCCGCGCCAATCTGGTGCGGGACGCCAACCAGATTCTTGCCATGTTCCACGATCCGGCCAGCCAGGCCATATTCAGTCTCGACCGCGAAACCGCCAGCCAGGTCATCGAGGGTCTCTTCGCCCATCCAGCGGTTCAGCAGGCCACCATCGGCCATCCCGACGAAGCACCACTGGCCAGCCGCACCCGTCCGCGTCAACCCGTTTTCTACCAGTATCTGACCGACCCGCTGTTCGGTGTGCAGCAGAGTTTCAGCATCCCGCTCCATGGCCGTGCGCCCTATGACAACTACTACGGCGAGCTGCAGCTCTCCCTGGACACCACCCATTACGGCGAACGCTTCCTGCGCAACGCCCTGATCATTCTGGTTACCGGTCTGCTGCGGGCCCTGGTCATGGCCGCGGTGGTCTATCTGCTGTACCACATACTGTTGACCCGCCCACTGGGGCGGATCATCGAACACATCGGCTTCATAAACCCGGACCGGCCCGGCAAGATGATGGTGCCCATGCTCCCCGGTCAGGAGAAGAACGAGCTGGGACTGCTGACCCGCAAGATCAACCAGCTGCTGGACTCCATCGAGCGCAACCGCAGCGGCCGGCGGGAAGCCGAGGCCAGCCTGCTGCATCTGTCACGTCACGATCAGCTGACCGGCCTGCCGAACCGCAGCCTGATGCTCGAACAACTGTCCCGTGTGCTCAGTGACGCCCACCGGCGCCAGTGCAACGCCGCCGTGCTGTGCTGCGGCCTGGATGACTTCAAGACCATCAACGAGAAATTCAGCTATCAGGCGGGCGACCAGCTGCTGATTGCCGTCGCCGAGCGTCTCCAGGCACACAGCGGTCGGCTGTCCAGCGTGGCGCGCCTGGGCGGCGACCAGTTTGCCCTGATCGTGGCCGATGTCGAACCCTGGGAAGTTGCCGAGCTGGCCCAGCAGATTCTCAACGAGCTGAGCCTGCCGCTGATGCTGGATGGTCACAGCATCACCCTGCAGGCCACTATCGGTATCACCCTGTTCCCCGACGATGGCATGGACCCGGGCAAGCTGCTGCAGAAGGCCGAGCAGACCATGATGCTGGCCAAAGCCCGTTCACGTAACCGCTTCCAGTTCTACATCGCCAGCGTGGATACCGAGATGCGCATGCGCCGCGAACTGGCCGCCGGTCTGCGCGAAGCCCTGGCAAACAATCAGTTCCACCTGGTGTACCAGCCGCAGATCAATCTGCGCGACAAGCGGGTGACCGGCGTCGAGGCGCTGCTGCGCTGGCACCACCCCGAGCGCGGCATGGTGCCGCCGGACCTGTTCATTCCCCTGGCCGAGCAGAGCGGCGCCATCATCGCGATAGGTGAATGGGTTCTGGACCAGGCTTGCCGGCAGCTGCGCGAATGGCAGCACAAGGGGCGGCCCGATCTGCGCATGTCGGTCAACCTGTCCACGGTCCAGCTGCACCACCCGGACCTCTGCGACATGGTTACCCGTACCCTGGACCGCTACGCCCTGGCACGCCACTCCCTGGTTCTGGAGGTGACCGAGACCGGACTGATGGAGGACATCGACGCGGCGGCCCGGCATCTGCACCAGCTCAAGGCCACCGGCGTACGCATCGCTCTGGACGACTTCGGCACCGGCTACTCATCGCTCAGTTATCTGCGCCGGCTGCCGCTGGACAAGATCAAGATCGACAAGAGCTTCACCGGCGACCTGCCGGCGGATGAGGATGACCGCAACATAGTACGCGTGATCATCCAGCTGGGCCGCAACCTGAAGATGGAGGTCATCGCCGAGGGGGTGGAGTCCGCCGAGCAGGAAGCCTACCTGCAGGACGAAGGTTGCGACGAGGTGCAGGGCTATTTCTACAGCCGCCCCCTCGCCGCGCCGGCGCTATGGGTATGGATGCGCAACTACCAGCAGGCACTGGCCTCAGAGACGCAGTAGACCCAGCCACAACCAGCCGGCCGCCATCCCTGCCAGCAGCATGCCCAGCAGGCTCCCTGCCGATTGACGGCGCAGCTTGCGGCTGAGCTGCTCCTCGTGGTGATCCGACAATACGAAGGGCAGCCCCCGATACGGGGGTTTGCCCAGGCTGTGAACCACCGGCTGCAGCGCGGCCTGGTTGCTGCGGCGCTGCGCCTCGCTGGCCGCGGCCGCCTGTACCTGCTGCCACTCCTGCTGGTCCAGCTGACCATCCCGATTGCGGTCGAAGCGTGCCAGCAGATTCGGATAATCCGCCTTCCAGTCGCTGATGATCTGCCGGGCCACCCGCTGGGTGTCGAAGGTCTCGCGCCCGCCACCGCGACTCTCGAACCAGCCCAGCGCGTACAGCGGATCCCCCTCACGCAGCCATTCCTCGGTGTAGCGGTAGCGCTGGCCGATCAGAGCACCCAGCAGCCGGGTCTGACTGGTCGGCGACAGCGGCCAGCGGCGGTTGCCCTCCCAGCGCCGGCGCAACCGCGGATGCACCTCGGCGCCCCGGGGCACTATCCAGCATTCCCCGGTAGCGTCGCGCAGCAGAAACGGCCGGTCCGACTGCCCTTTTTCCACCGTGCGCCACTCCCGGTGCTTGCCACTGCGCCGGTACTCCTCCACCGTGAAGCGGTACCAGAGACAGGGCTCGCCAGCCAGCGGGGAAATCAGCGGTTCATGGCCGCCGGCCTCTACCCACCCCTGCAGTTCCACCAGGCCCTGGGCCGCGGAACGGACCAGCGAGGTGGGCGTATCCTCGACCCAGCGGGCGCGGCGCAGCCGGCTGAAGGTGCGGTACAGCAGCCATAGCGTCAGCAGCGAGCTGAACGCCAGGGCGAAGTAGAAGAACGGGACCGACAGGACCGGCCCGCCGGGCAGCTGGATCATGAAAACAGCTGGCGCAGGTTCACGTCCGCTTTCTCGGCTTCGGAGAAGCGCAGCAGCTCGGCCTCACGGAAGTTGAACAGGCGCGCGATGAGCACATCGGGAAACTGTTCGATACGCACGTTGTTGATATTGACGGCGGCGTTGTACAGCTCACGGCGATCGGCGATGCCGGTCTCCAGACCGGAGATTCGCTGCTGCAGATGCTGGAATGAACTGTTGGCCTGTAGCTGCGGATAGTTCTCCGCCAGGGCGAAGAGCTGCCCCAGACCGCTGCGTAATGCGGTCTCGGCTTCGCCGAGGGAGCGGATATCCGAGCGATCCCGGGCCTGACCGACGGCGTTGCGGGCACTGATCACCCGCTCCAGGGTTGCCTGTTCGTACTGCATGTACTGGCGGCAGGCCTCCACCAGCTTGGGCAGTTCCTCATGCCGCTGGCGCAGCAGAACGTCGATATTGGACCAGGCCTGGGTTACCCCATGCTTGACGCTGACCAGCTGGTTGTACAGCGTGATGGCATATACCAGCAGCACCACCAGCCCTGCCCCGATGACCAGCCACCACAGATTGCCCCATTCCATCCCTGTGCTCCTTATACCGACCCATTCACGATAGCCGCGGCGCTGGCCAGTGCGCGCAAAAGATGCCCATAAAACTTTGTTTAGCCGCCGTGACCCGTTAATCTTCGCACATAATTTCCAACAAGTGTCGGCAAGCGGATACTGCCGACGTCGAGCCGGGATCGCCCACCATGCTGCGAAGACTCATCGTCCTGCTTATCCTC
Organism: Halopseudomonas sp. Lyrl_26; assembly: GCF_051948695.1. Lineage (NCBI taxonomy): Bacteria > Pseudomonadati > Pseudomonadota > Gammaproteobacteria > Pseudomonadales > Pseudomonadaceae > Halopseudomonas > Halopseudomonas sp. Lyrl_26. The sequence continues at coordinate 38,711 of NZ_JAYJLH010000005.1, read as the reverse complement.
TTCATTGCCGTAGTGGCGGCACTCGGCGCCTGGAAGTATTACTCCATCCGCCAGCAGATCGCCTTCTTCACCGCCCCCAAGCCACCGATCCAGGTCAGCGCCACCGAGGCGCAGAGCATCGACTGGCAGAGTCGGCTGCCCGCCATCGGCACCCTCACCGCACGCCAGGGGGTGGAGCTGACGGCGGAGATTGCCGGCACCGTGGAGCGCGTCCTCGCCGAATCCGGCCAGCTTGTGGAAGCCGGCCAGACCCTGCTGGTGATGAACAATCAGGTCGAGCAGGCCAGCCTGGAGACTGCCGAAGCCCAGGTGGAACTGGCCCGACTGGACTTCGACCGTCAGCAGAATCTGCTGCGGCGCCAGAGCATTTCCCAGGCCCAGTTCGACCAGGCCAGCTCAACCCTGCGCCAGGCCCGAGCCAAAGCTGCCGAGCTGCGCGCCATTCTGCAGAAGAAGACCATTACGGCACCCTTCCCGGGCCGACTGGGTATCGTTCAGGTCGACCCGGGTGACTACCTGTCCCCCGGGACCCTGATTGCGACCCTGCAGGATCTGTCCAGCCTCAATGTCGACTTCAGTCTGGCAGAGCAGTACTTTCCCCTGCTCAGTGTGGGCCAGCACGTTGAGCTCAGCGTCGCGGCCTTCCCTGATCAGCGGTTCTCCGGAGAGATAACCGCGATCAACCCGCGGGTGGACGCCAGTTCCCGTACCCTGCTGGTGCGCGCCAGGGTCAGCAATCCGGAGGAGCAGTTGCTGCCCGGCATGTTCGCCGAGCTGAACGTCCTGCTGCCTGACACTCAACCCCGGGTGGTGGTACCGGAGACGGCCGTCACCTTCAGCCTCTACGGCCAGTCGGTGTATGTCGTCGAGCCTGCCGACCGCGAAGCGGCGCAGGATGGGGAGAACGACGAGGCCGGCCTGGTGGTTCGCCGCCGCTTCGTCACCACCGGCGAGCGCCGTGAAGGACAGGTCGTGGTGCTGAAGGGTCTGGAGGCCGGCGAGCAGGTGGTTACCGGCGGACAGCTGAAGCTCGACGACGGCGCAGCCGTGGTCATCAACAACAGCAATCCGCTGTAGGATCCCGCGCATGGCTTTTACCGATATCTTCATCCGTCGCCCGGTGCTGGCGACCGTGGTCAGTCTGCTGATCATTCTGCTCGGCATGCAGGCCCTCAACAGCCTGACCATCCGCCAGTACCCCGAGATGGAAAACGTGCTGATCACGGTGACCACGGCCTACCCCGGGGCCAACGCGGAAGTGATCCAGGGCTATATCACCCAGCCGCTGCAGCAGAGTCTGGCCAGCGCCGAAGGGGTGGACTACATCAGCTCGGTGAGCCGGCAGAACTTCTCGGTGATCCAGGTCCGTGCACGACTCGGGGTGAATACGGACCGGCTGTTCACCGACGTGATGTCCAAAGCCGCCGAAGTGCGCAGCCAGCTACCGGCCGAGGCGGAGGATCCGGTGATCAGCCGTGAGGCGGCGGATGCCACGGCACTGATGTACATCAGCTTCAGCAGCGAGACCCTGAGCAACCCGCAGATCACCGACTATCTGTCCCGGGTGGTGCAGCCGCGTCTGGCGACCCTGCCCGGGGTTGCCGATGCCGCCATCCTCGGTCGGCAGAACTTCGCCATGCGTCTGTGGCTGGACCCGGTGCGCATGGCCGCCATGGGGGTCACCGCCAGCGACGTCAATCAGGCAGTGCGCCGCTACAACTTCCTGGCTGCCGCCGGCGAGACCAAGGGCGAATATGTGGTCACCAGCGTCAACGCCGCCACCGACCTGCAGGAACCCGAGCAGTTTGCCGCCATCCCGGTGCGTACCGACGGCGACACCCGGGTACTGATCGGGGACATCGCCCGGGTCGAGCTGGGCGCCGAATCCCTGAATGCGATGAGCTTCTTCAATGGCATTCCGGCGGTCTACATCGGCGTCGAGGCCACCACCACCGCCAACCCGCTGGATGTGATTGCCGAGGTGCGCAAGGCGCTGCCGCAGATCGATGCGCAGCTGCCGCCGGAACTGGAGATGACGGTGGCCTACGATGCCACCCTGTTCATCCAGGAGTCGATCGACGAGGTGATCAAGACGCTGGCCGAAGCGGTCGTGATCGTCATCGTGGTGGTATTCCTGTTCCTCGGCTCGGTACGCTCGGTGATCATTCCGGTGGTGACCATCCCCCTGTCAATGATCGGCGTGCTGTTTTTCATGCAGCTGATGGGTTATTCGATCAACCTGCTGACCCTGCTGGCCCTGGTACTGGCCATCGGCCTGGTGGTCGACGACGCCATCGTCGTGGTGGAGAACATCCATCGGCATATCGAGGAAGGCCGGTCACCGGTGGACGCTGCCCTGCTCGGCGCCCGGGAGATCGCCATGCCGGTGGTGGCCATGACCATCACCCTGGCGGCGGTCTACGCACCCATCGGATTTCTGGAAGGCATCACCGGGGCCCTGTTCAAGGAGTTCGCCTTCACCCTGGCCGGCTCGGTCGTCATTTCCGGGGTAGTGGCATTGACCCTGTCACCGATGATGTGCTCGCGCCTTCTGCGCCCTGCCGACACTACCCGCGGCCTGGCTGCGCGACTCGATCGCCTGTTCCACGGCATGCAGGTGCGCTACCAGCGCCTGCTGCACAGCAGCATGGAGACCCGGGGAGTGACCCTCACCTTCGGCGTGCTGGTCCTGCTGCTGATTCCGGCACTGCTGATGTTCACCCGCAGCGAGCTGGCGCCATCCGAGGACCAGAGCTTCGTATTCATGCTCACCAATGCACCACAGACCGCCAACCTCGAGTACCTCACCCACTACACCAACGAGGTCAATCAACGGCTGAGGGAGTTCGAGGAGTACGAGGCGCACTTCCATATCAACGGCATGGATGGCGTGAACAGTGGTCTGGGCGGCTTCATCCTCAAGCCCTGGGATCAGCGCGAGCGCAGCGAAGCGGAAATGGTGCCGCTGATCCAGAACAGCCTGAACGAAGTCGCCGGGCTGCAGATCTTCGCCATGAGCGTACCGGCCCTGCCCGGCGCCAGCGACGGTCTGCCCCTGCAGTTCGTGATCACCAGTCTCGGCGATTATCAGACCCTGTTGCAGGTCACTGAACGGGTCGCCGCGCGCGCCCGGGAAAGTGGCAAGTTCGCCGTAATCAACGTGGATCTGGCCTTCGACAAACCCGAGCTGGGGGTGGAGATCTCCCGGGAAAAGGCGGCCCAGATGAATGTGTCCATGGAGGATATCGGACTCACCCTGGCATCCCTGCTCGGCGAGGGCGAAATCAACCGCTTCACGGTGGAAGGGCGCAGCTACAAGGTCATCGCCCAGGTGGAGCGCGAATATCGCGACAACCCCAACTGGCTGGCCCAGTACCATGTACGCAACCGGGACGGCCAGATGATCCCCCTCGGCTCGCTGATCAGTTATCGCGAACAGGCCCGGCCGCGTCAGCTCAACCAGTTCCAGCAGCTCAATGCAGCGCGCATCCAGGGCGTTCCGCTGGTCAGTATGGGTGACGCCCTGGCACTGCTGGAGGAGATCGCCGAGGAAGAGCTGCCACAGGGCTTTTCCGTGGACTATGGTGGCTCATCCCGCCAGTTCAAGCAGGAGGGCTCGGCGCTCTATGTCACCTTCGCCCTGGCGCTGGCGATGATCTATCTGGTGCTGGCCGCCCAGTTCGAGAGTTTCCGCGACCCGCTGGTCATTCTGGTGACAGTCCCGCTGTCGATCTGCGGCGCGCTGATTCCCCTGTTCTTGGGCGTTTCCAGCATGAATATCTATACCCAGGTAGGATTGGTGACCCTGATCGGGGTGATCAGCAAGCACGGGATTCTCATCGTCGAGTTCGCCAATCAGCTGCGACGGCAGGAAGGTCTGGGAATGCGCGAGGCGGTGGAACAGGCGGCTGCCATCCGCCTGCGACCGGTGCTGATGACCACCGCCGCCATGGTGTTCGCGATGATTCCGCTGCTGATCGCCCAGGGTGCCGGCGCGGTAAGCCGATTCGATATCGGTGTGGTGATTGCCAGCGGACTGACCGTGGGCACGCTATTCACCCTGTTCGTGCTGCCGGCGGTGTACGTCACCTTCAGCGAGCGCGAGCGGACTGCCTGAGCGGAATCCGGAGCCGGTCGGCCCGCCATCAAGGCGGGACCCGGCCGGTATCAGCGGAACAGGGAGTCGGCGCTCAGCCCGTGCTGCTCGAAGATATCCCGAAGGCGCTTGAGAGCTTCGACCTGAATCTGTCGAACCCGCTCGCGGGTCAGGCCGATCTCGCGACCGACCTCCTCCAGGGTACTGCTCTCGTGCCCGCGCAAGCCGAAGCGGCGGGTCACCACTTCGCGCTGCTTCTCGCTCAATTCCGACAGCCAGTTGTCGATGCTGGCGTTGAGGTCCTCTTCCTGAAGCAGGTCGCCGGGATCGCCGGCCATATCGTCAGGCAGGGTATCCAGCAGGGTCTTGTCGGAATCGGCGCCCAGGGGTACGTCGACCGAGGCTACGCGCTCATTGAGCCCCAGCATGCGCTTGACGTCCTCCACCGGGCGGTCGAGCAGCTGGGCGATCTCCTCGGGTGAGGGCTCGTGATCCAGCTTCTGGGTCAGCTCGCGGGCAGCGCGAAGGTAGATGTTGAGTTCCTTGACCACATGAATGGGCAGGCGGATGGTGCGGGTCTGGTTCATGATCGCCCGCTCGATGGTCTGGCGGATCCACCAGGTGGCGTAGGTCGAGAAGCGGAAACCGCGCTCGGGATCGAATTTCTCCACTGCCCGGATCAGTCCGAGGTTACCCTCCTCGATCAGATCCAGCAGCGCCAGCCCGCGGTTGACATAGCGGCGGGCTATCTTGACTACCAGGCGCAGGTTGCTCTCGATCATGCGCTTGCGTCCGGCAGGATCCCCCTTCTGCGCCAGGCGGGCGAAATGCACTTCCTCCTCCGGCGTCAGCAGGGGAGAAAAACCGATTTCGTTGAGATACATCTGGGTTGGGTCGAGCTGGCGGGAAAATTCGAAGGAGTCCTCGCGCTGGTGGTTGCGCGGTGTGGTGACCCTGGGTTTGCCAGAGCCCCCGGGACTGTCATCCACTTCGAATCTGACCTGGTCCATGAGCTCTTCATCGCCGCTGTACCGATCAGGTGCATTATTATTATTTACCATGTGCATGCCCCACCTTCAGTCGAAACACTGGACAAACTGCCCATTCAGTTCCCGCAGAGACGAACCTTGCGTTCGCCCGGCCTGACGGAAAACCCCCTGATGCAATTCGGTGCGCGTCAGTCTCCGCTGACTACTTCGGGACCATCGTGTGGCAATGGACTCTGCCCCGGCGCCTCCTGCAGTGTGCACCAGAACTATGACAGTGCAGATACAGGTTTGTTTTGCACTACTTCACAGTTTTGGTAAATAACCGAGCGGGTCAACGGGCTGCCCCCGACGTCGGATCTCGAAATGCAGCTTCACCCGGTCGGTGCCGGTATTGCCCATTTCCGCGATCGTCTGTCCTGTACGTACCTGTTCCCCCTCTTTCACCAGCAGGCGGCTGTTATGGGCATAGGCACTGAGATAGGTCTCATCGTGCTTGATGATGATCATGTCCCCATAACCGAGCAATCCACGACCCGCGTAAACTACTGTTCCGTTAGCCGCAGCTTTTACAGGCTGACCCAATTGACCGGCAATATCAATCCCTTTATTCAAACTGCCGTTCGACTGGAATCGGGCGATGATCTGGCCCTGCGCAGGCCATTGCCAGCCGGACACTGACGTTGCCGCCGGTGCCGGTGTCGAGGCCGGCGGCTGCCGGCTGGCTGCGGGGGCGGTAGCCGTTGGGGTACGCGCAGGGGTGGTTGTCGCGGTTGCCGCGGGCGCAGTGGCCGCACCGGTTCGCGGCGGTGTCGTGGCAGCGGCTGCAGGGCGGGTAGCGGAGGCCGGCGCGCTGCGCGCCGGCGCCGGGGAGGGACGACTGGCCGTTGCGGTACTGCGGCTGCCGGTGTCCAGGCTCAGCCGCTGACCGGGATAGATGGTATAGGGTTCACGCAGGCCGTTGTGCGCGGCCAGAGCCTTCCAGTCCCAGCCATAGCGGAAGGCGATGGAATACAGGGTATCGCCGCGCTGAACCACGTGATGACCACTGGTCACCTGCTGGGCGCGATAGCCGCCCCGGCTGCGATCGTCCACTGGTACAGTGCCGGCGGGACCGGCGCAGGCAGATATCAGCAGGGCCATGAGCATGAGCCCGGGTACGCCGGCAGTGCTGATACTCCATCGCCTCACAATGATCCCCCGCTTGAAAAGGTTTCCGCCCGACCGCTCCGATATCAGCCGCGACTGATCCGCTGGCCGATCCATTCCAGTGTCAGTACCAGTGCAACGGCCAGCATCATGAGCAGCAGACCGGCAATCCACCAGGAAGGTTCGCCGGTCAGTGCTTCATAGGTGGCCGGCATGACATTGTCCTGCAGCATGGGCTCCATCACACCCTTGCTGTTTTCCCGCCAGCTGATGGTCTGCTTCCAGGGCCAGACCTTGTTCAGCGATCCGATCAACAGCCCGGTGGCGACCGCCATAGTGGCACTGCGCGCGTGCTCCAGCAACCAGGACACCAGTCGCGCGAAGCTCAGCAACCCCACTGCGCACCCGGCAGCAAAGACGGCCAGGGTAAACAGATCGGCACTGCGCACCGCCCCCAGAATGGTGGCGTACAGGCCCAGCAGGACGAGAACGAAGCTGCCGGAGATACCCGGCAGGATCATTGCACAGATGGCGATGGAGCCGGCCAGGAAAATGAACAGCGGTGCCGAGGACCACTGCATCGGCGCCGCCACCGTGATCACGTAGGCAAACGCAGCACCCAGGGCGGTCAGCAACAGGGTCCATAGATTCCAGCGCCGGACTTCCCGCCCGACGATATATACCGACACCAGAATCAGACCGAAGAAGAATGACCAGGTCAGCTCGCCGTGGGTATGGAGCAGATACCCCAGCAGGTTGGCAAAGGCAGCGATACTGGTGAGGATGCCCCCAATCAGCGCCACCAGAAAGGTGCCGTCGATAGCCCGCCAGGTCTCCCCGAACCGACCGCGCGCCAGCCACAGCAACTTGTCCGGGGTACAGGAACCCAGCGCCCTGAGCAGGCGTTCATAAACGCCGACGATCAGCGCTATGGTGCCACCGGAGACGCCGGGCACGACATCCGCTGCGCCCATGGCCATGCCCTTGAAGTAGATCAGCAGATAATCCAGAAAGCGGCGATTCAAGAGTTCATTACTCCGGACAAGAGCGGCACGAAACGTACCGGTTCGACCTGATGGCGGATGAACTGATCCCCTTCACGGATCACCAGGGTCAGAAACTGCTCATGCTCGCCCACCGGAATGACCATGCGTCCGCCGTCCGCCAGCTGGGTGAGCAGCTCGGCAGGCACCTCCGCCGGTGCGGCGGTGACCAGAATGGCGTCATAGGGTCCGTACTGGGGCCAGCCCCAGTTGCCATCGGCGTGGCGGAAGACCACATTGCGGATATCGATGTCCCTGAGCACGGCCTTGGCCCGCTCCTGCAGAGGCAGGATGCGCTCGACACTGAACACCCGCTCGACCACCTGGGCCAGAATGGCGGTCTGGTAGCCCGAACCGGTGCCGACCTCGAGCACCTTGTCCAGCTCCCGCCCGCCGAGTAGCAGCTCGGTCATGCGCGCCACTATATAGGGCTGTGAAAGGGTCTGGTTGTGGCCGATGGGCAGGGCCGTGTCCTCATAGGCACGATGCGCCAGCGCCTCGTCGACGAACAGGTGCCGCGGCGTGCGACGAATGGCTTCCAGTACCTTGAGGTCGCGGATGCCCTCCTCGAACAGACGCTCCAGCAGCCGTTCGCGGGTCCGCTGAGAGGTCATGCCGATACCGCTCTTCAACAGATCATCACGCACCTTGCTGTATCCTCAGATCGCCCAGCCAGCCATTGAGTCGATCAAACACTTCATAGTAGGTCTTGTCGATGCGCAACGGGGTGATGGAAACGTAACCGTGCATCACCGCATTGAAGTCCGTACCTTCCCCCCCATCCTCGGCGTCACCGGCCACCGAGATCCAATAGCCCTCCTTGCCCCGGGGATCGGTCCACTTCACCGGCCTGGCGGCACGCTGGCGATGGCCGAGACGGGTCAGCACCATACCCTGGATACGGTCCAGCGGCAGGTTGGGAATGTTCACGTTGAGTATGGTGCGCGGTGGCAGATCCAGCTGCTCATGGGCCTCGACCAGCGTCCGGGCGATCGCCGCGGCCGCCGGCAGGTTGTCGGTCTGGCGACTGACCAGGGAGAAGGCCATGGCCGGTCGGGACAGGAAGCGGCCCTCAAGCGCGGCAGCTACCGTGCCCGAGTAGAGTACGTCATCGCCCAGGTTCGCGCCGAGGTTGATGCCGGACACCACCATGTCCACGCTGTCGGGGAACAGCGAATTCACTCCGAGGTGGACACAGTCGGTAGGTGTGCCATTGAGGCCGACAAAGCCGTTCTCCAGATAGAACGGCCGCAGCGGCTTGTCCAGGGTGAGGGCGCTGCTGGCACCGCTGCGGTCCTCGTGGGGTGCCACCACCACACAGTCGGCATAATCGTCCAGCGCACCGTGCAGGGCCTTGAGGCCCGGCGCCAGCACACCATCGTCGTTGGCAATGAGAATACGCATCAGGTTTCGCTTTCCAGTCCGCCGCCCGGCTCGTCATCCAGCAGTACCAGCTCATGCAGTACTGCCGTCGCAAAGCAACCGGTGGGCAGGGTGAATTCAATTTCCAGGATATCCGCTGCAGGATAATGCCACGTCAGGCCGATCAAGGGGAGACGTAGAATACGGCGCTGCTGCTCCAGCCCGGCATTTTCCAGCCACTGGCACAACTGCGGCTCGGCCGCCGCCAGCTGCTGCTCCATTTCCTGCACGGTACTGGCAACCGGAGCCTGCCCCGCACCCCACAGGGGGCCGGTCACATGGACGTCCAGTTGTGCAAAGCGCGGGTCATCGGCGGCCAGACGTTCGGCGGCAAAATGGCTGCGACTGTCGGTGAAGGCCAGGCAGTCGCCGGGCAATATGCGGTCCCAGCTGCCATCGGCCACCCGCTGCCCCAGCAGACGGTTGAACAGCAGGCTGCGGGCGGTGGACAGCAGACGTGAACGCGTGCCCCGCGCCGGTGGCAGTGCGCCCCGCTCGGCCCACTGCCGGGCCTGCTGCAGGTTACCGCCGTCACGGCCGAAGCGCTGGGGCCCGAAGTAGTTCGGCACGCCCTGCTCGGCGATGCGCTGCAGACGCTCGTCCAGCTGTGCGGGATCAGCCTGAAGTTCGGTAAGACGAATGACGAAGTGGTTGGCGCGGTGCGCTCCGCGCTGCAATTTGCGGCTGTGCCGGCGGCTGGTCAGACAGCGCAGCTGGTCATTCCACAGGGGCGAGAAGTCCGGATCGTCCCTGCCCGGCAACTGCAGGCTGAACCACTGGCTGGTGATGGCACGCCGATCCTTGATCCCGGCATAGCTGACATCCCTGAGCTTGAGACCGGCGACCCGCGCCAGCTGCCTAGCCGCATCCTCGGTATTCAGATCGCGCTTTTCGATCAGCAGCCACAGATGCTCGCCCTGCCCGCTCAGCTCGATATCGAGGATCTCGGTGACCCGGAAGTGCTCCGGCTGCGCCTTGAGCACCGCCCGGCCACAGGGCTCGCCGTGGGCCCGCGGCCCCAGCCACTGGCTGTGGGCGCTGCTCACAGGGGCAGCAACAGGGCTACCGCGTCGACGGCGATCCCCTCCCTGCGCCCGACAAAACCGAGCTTCTCGGTGGTGGTGGCCTTGATATTGACCTGATCCAGTTCGACCTGCAGATCCTCGGCCACCAGTACCCGCATGCTGTCGATGTGCGGGGCCAGTTTCGGTGCCTGGGCGGCAATGGTCACATCCACATTGCCCACCTTCCAGCCCTTGGCGTGCACCAGCGTCAGCGCATGGCGCAGCAGCACGCGGCTGTCAGCGCCCTTGAACTGCGGATCGGTATCGGGAAAGTGCTGGCCGATATCCCCCAGCGCGGCCGCGCCGAGAATCGCATCGGTCAGGGCATGCAGCACCACGTCCCCATCGGAGTGGGCAACCAGGCCGCGGTCATGAGGGATACGCACCCCGCCCAGAATAATGAAGTCGCCCCCACCGAAGCGGTGAACGTCATAGCCGTGACCAATGCGCATGGAATACCTGCTCTGCGGAAAAAATCAAAGGAGGGATCTTACCGTGTCCCGGGGATGGGCAGAAGGCCTGGGAGGGACGAGCACCAGCTCGTCCAGCCGTGCCTGCCGACAGCATCCATGTTATCGGCAGGTACGCCTCATCGAGCTGGTGCTCGACGTTCCCCGAGCAGCTCGACGTTGCGAGAGACCACCTTACAACCGCCCCAGCGCCCTGGCATGGTGCCGCAGGTGGTCGTCGATAAAGCTGGCGATGAAGAAGTAGCTGTGGTCATAGCCAGCCTGCCGCCGCAGGGTCAGCGGATGACCCGCTGCGGCCGCGGCCGCTTCCAGCGCCTCGGGTTTGAGCTGCTCGGCGAGGAAGTTGTCCGCCTCGCCCTGATCCACCAGCAGCGGCAAGCGCTCCTCGGCGGTGGCGATCAGCTCGCAGGCATCCCACTGCTTCCACCGTTCCCGATCATCGCCCAGATAATTGCCGAAGGCCTTGTGACCCCAGGGGCAGTTGACCGGGTTGATGATGGGCGCGAAGGCCGAGACCGACTGGTAGCGACCGGGATTCTTCAGCGCACAGATCAGCGCTCCATGGCCGCCCATGGAGTGACCGCTGATGGAACGCCGGTCGGACACCGGGAAGTTGCCCTCGATCAGCGCCGGCAGCTCCGTTACCACGTAATCGTACATCTGGTAGTGCCGCGCCCAGGGCTGCTGGGTGGCGTTGACGTAGAAGCCCGCACCCAGCCCGAAGTCCCAGGCGCCCTGCGGATCGTCCGCCACGCCCTCGCCGCGTGGACTGGTATCCGGCGCGACTACGACCATGCCGAGTTCTGCGGCCAGGCGCTGGGCGCCGGCCTTCTGCACGAAGTTCTCATCGGTGCAGGTCAGACCCGACAACCAGTAGAGTACCGGCAGCGGCTCGCCCTGATCCGCCTGGGGCGGCAGGAAGATGGCAAAGATCATGTCGCAGCCGAGCACACTGGAGCGGTGCCGATAACGTTTCTGCCAACCACCGAAGCACTTGTTGGCGGAAACCAGTTCAATCGCAGAGTCCATGAGTCAACTCCCTTTCAAACCTTGAGTAAACGGGGGGGTGCTCCCGCAGGAGCGCAGGCAGCCGGCCGGGGCCGGCTGCGATGACGGGTCAGAAGTGGATGACCGAGCGGATGCTCTTGCCTTCTTCCATCAGTTCGAAGGCCTTGTTGATGTCTTCCAGACCCATGGTGTGGGTGATGAAGGTGCTGAGCGGAATGTCGCCCTTCTGCGCCTTCTCCACATAGCCGGGCAGCTGGCTGCGACCCTTCACGCCACCAAAGGCACTGCCGCGCCAGACCCGGCCGGTGACCAGCTGGAACGGACGGGTACTGATTTCCTGACCGGCGCCGGCCACACCAATGATGGTCGACTCGCCCCAGCCCCGGTGGCAGCATTCCAGTGCCGCACGCATCAGCTCGACGTTGCCGACACACTCGAAGGAGTAGTCCACACCACCGTCGGTCATGTCGATGATCACCTGCTGGATCGGCTGGTCGTGATCCCTGGGATTGACGAAATCGGTGGCACCCAGCTCCCGGGCCTTGTCGAACTTGGCCGGGTTGATATCCACGCCGATGATGCGGCTGGCACCGGCCATCCTGGCACCGATGATCGCCGCCAGACCGATGCCGCCCAGACCGAAGATGGCCACCGTGGAGCCGGCTTCCACCTTGGCGGTATTGAGCACCGCGCCGATACCGGTGGTAACCCCGCAACCGAGCAGGCAAACCTCTTCCAGCGGCGCATCTTTCTGGATCTTGGCCAGCGACACTTCCGGTACCACCGTGTATTCGGAGAAGGTGGAGCAGCCCATGTAGTGGTAGATCGGTTGCCCCTTGTAGGAGAAGCGCGTGGTGCCATCGGGCATCAGGCCCTTGCCCTGGGTAGCCCGGACGGCGGTGCAGAGGTTGGTCTTGCCCGACTTGCACGACTTGCACTGGCCGCACTCGGCGGTATACAGCGGAATCACATGATCGCCGACCTGTACCGAGGTCACACCCTCGCCCACCGCCTCGACGATACCGCCACCCTCGTGGCCCAGAATCGCCGGGAACACACCCTCGGGGTCGGCACCGGACAGGGTAAAGGCATCGGTATGACAGACGCCGGTCGCCACGATGCGCACCAGCACCTCACCCGCCTTTGGCGGAGCCACATCCACTTCGACGATTTCCAGCGGCTTGCCGGCTTCAAATGCCACCGCAGCACGGGACTTGATCATGGGAACCCCTCCATATCCTGAATAGTTGAACAGAGCCAGTGTAGTTAACCTGCAGGATATGGATAATACCCCCAATAACAAAACATTATTGCCATACAGGGATAATCGCGTGGATAACTGGAGCGGAATCGACGAATTCGTCTGCGTCGCCGAGCTGGGCCATTTCAGCGGTGCGGCCAAGCGCCTGGGCGTCTCCTCCTCCCATATCAGCCGGCAGATCGCCCGGCTGGAGGACCGCCTGCAGACCCGCCTGTTCTACCGCAGCACCCGCAAGGTCACCCTGACCGAAGCCGGACACACCTTCCTGCAACACTGCCAGCGCCTGCAGGATGCCCGGGACGAAGCCGTACAGGCGGTCACCGACCTGTCCAGCGAACCTAAGGGCCTGCTGCGCATGACCTGCTCGGTGGCCTACGGCGAGGAATTCATCATGCCGCTGGTCAACGAGTTCATGGAGCAGTATCCGCAACTGCGCGTCGAGATGGCCCTGACCAACCAGACGCTGGATCTGCTTCACGGCCAGTTCGATCTGGCCATCCGCCTGGGTCGCCTGCAAGACTCCCGCCTGGTCGCCACCCGCCTGGCCCCCCGGCGCATGTACCTGTGCGCCTCGCCCGCCTACCTTGAACGCCACGGCGCTCCCCACAGTCTGTCCGAGCTGCCGCGCCACAACTGCCTGATCGGCAGTAGTGATACCTGGGATTTTGCCGAGTCCGGGCGGGAGTTGCCGGTGCGCGTTCAGGGCAACTGGCGCTGCAACAGCGGCCGCGCCGTACTGGACGCCGCCCTGCGCGGTTTCGGCCTGTGTCAGCTACCCGATTATTACGTTCACGAACACCTGCGCAGCGGCGCCCTGCGCGCCCTGCTCACCCAACACCAGCCACCCCACACCGCCGTCTGGGCCCTGTACCCCCAGCAACGCCATCTCTCACCCAAGGTACGCAAACTCGTGGATCACCTTAAACAGCGCCTCATGCAGCGGGTGGAGTATCAGGGGCAGGCGTAGTTTGCAGCTCTCCGGGGGGGGCTGTTCAGACAAGCAGCTGTTCTGGCCTGCGACCTTTGCGTCGTTACTTGTATGTTTGAAGATCGAGCAGGGCTTGCTGGGGTGCAGGGCCGTGCCGACACGCTGCAAGTACCCGCAAGCGGGGCCGGCCCGGCAATCACAGATTGCCGGGCGTTCGGCTGCGCGCGAAGCAACGCTTCGCAAACGCTTGCCTCACCCATGTAGGCTCGCGGTTTTCATCCCTGAAAACCGACGGTCGGCACAACCCTGCACCCCAGACCGCCGCGTAACCTCTGAGCCGCTGCAAGAAAAACCATCAGCAACTCCCAAGTCTCTGCCGTTGCGCTGGGACGCCCCTGAAACGACCGTTTGATGTCAGGGATGACATCAACGAGCCCCCAGGGATGGGTTCACGGCGTGTCGTGGCAGGGACGTACCGGCGCAACGGCCTGCACAGACGCACCCCAGCAAGCCAAGCTCGGACTTACACCCCGGCTCAGAAGGTCTGCACAAACAACATCGAAAATAGAAACAAAAAAGGGAGCCATTCGGCTCCCCTTCTCAGTCCAGCGCCAACTATCAGCGGTGGCTTTCAGCGCGCTGCTGCAGCTCGGGATCGGTCTGCATGCGGGTGGCGATCTCGTTGTAGGTTGCTACGTCCAGATCAGCATCCTGAACGGCCTCAACCATTTTCTCCTGGGCTTCCAGCTGCAGCTTCTGAGCATCCTCCTGGTTCTCGGCCTTGCTCAGCTTCTCGGAGAATTCGTCACGGATTTCCGCAACTTCCTTATCAGCCTCGACAAACTTCTTCAGATTGTCATCGCTGATCGGCGCAGCGGCAGGCTGACCCTGCTCGTACTGCTGTTGCGCAGCACCTCCAGCCTGGGCCATGACAGCGGGAGCGCCCATACCGAAGGTGGCAAGGGCAATGGCGGCGGTCAGAGTCTTGAGGTGTTTCATGGTCTTTCTCCTTACTGTTGAAAGTCACCAGGATCTATCCATGTAGCGTGCCAACTCTTCGAAAACCAGTATATCTGATTGTTTTAATTGAGTTTTTTAAAAAACCGTCAAAATCCAGCGGAATCCCTGAGCCGGGCCGCAGTCGGACAATGTGTATAGAAAATGCACATGAGCAAAAAAGTCCCGGTCAAAATGAATACAGATTCCAGTCTGCTGAAACGCCTAGCCGGCAATGGCCTGCAACGCTCCCTGCTGCTGTTCGTGGTACTGCCCATAGTACTGCTCACCGCCCTGGGCATCCGCTTCGGACTTGGCCAGGCCAGCCAGTTTCAGGAACAGCGCCTGAAGAATGATCTCGAGCTGATCGGCCGCGCCATCAGCCTGCCGGTGGGCAATGCGCTGAACAAGGGCGACATGCACGCGGTGGAGCTGGCGCTGGGCTCGGTATTCGTGCTCGGCGAGGTCTACGGCGCCTCGGTGTTCGACTCGGCGGGCAATCGCATCGCCTCGGCCGGCATCACCGAAAGCGACCTGAGCGGCACCACCATCCCCGATCGCATCCGCCGCACCGGCGAGGGCCAGGAGGCGTTCAGCCGGGTGGCCGGCCGTCATCTGTTTTCCCATTTCCTGCCCCTGTTCGATACCGCCGGCCAGATTCAGGGACTGATCCAGATAACCCGCCGCGCCAGCGACTTCGGCCATGCCTTCCGTCAGCTGGCGATCATCGCCTGGCTGGTCTGGGGGCTGTTCAGCCTGGTGATCCTGGCGGGTGTGTTGCTGGGCCACTGGGGTGGTGTCGGGCGCCACGTGGATCGGCTGCTGCAGCACATGCAGCGGGTGGCCGCCGGCGATCTGTCGCACCGCGCCGCGCTGGACGGACCGGCCGAGGTAGCCAGTCTGGCTGCCGGGCTGAACCGGATGCTCGATGCCATTGCCGAAGCCAATCGGGAGCTGGACGCCCACCGCCGGGCGGAAACCCAGCTGCTGGCCCGGATCAAGGACAACGAGAAGATGGTCGCCATCGGCAGCATGGCTCGGGGCATCGCCCATGAACTGGGCGCTCCGCTCAGCGTCATCGATGGCCGTGCCCGGCGCCTGCAGCTGTGCGACGCGCTGGATGAACAGCAATTGCGCCAGCTTGAGGGTATCCGCGCCCAGGTGGGTCGGCTGACCCGTACGGTCAATCAGCTGCTGGATTACTGCCGACCGGCTGCGGTGCAGCCCCGGCTGCTGACCCCGGCTGCACTGATCAGTACCGCCACCGAGGCCATGCGGCCGGAACTGGAAGCAGCCGGGCGGCGGCTGCAGCTGGACATGCCGGCTGAGCTGCCGGCCATGAAGGGCGATGCCGGCCGCCTGGAGCTGGCCCTGCTCAACCTGCTGCGCAATGCACTGCAGGCCTCGCGCTCGACCGTCATCACCCATATCAGCGCTGATACCGAGCACCTGCATATCCGCATCCTGGATGACGGTCCGGGCCTGCCGGATGCGGAGCTGGCCACCCTGCTCGAGCCCTTCTTCACCACCAAGTCGCCGGGCGAAGGTACCGGCCTGGGACTGGCCATTGTCCAGGCCGTCGCCGAGGAGCACGGCGGCCATCTGAATCTGTCGAACCGGGCCGAGGGCGGTTGCGAGGCGCACCTGCAGCTGCCGCTGGCCCGCACAGGGGAAGCCAAGTAATGAGTCACAACGAACATATCCTGCTGGTCGAGGATGATCGCGGCCTGCGTGAACTGCTGCAGGAGGAGCTGGAAGCGGAGGATTACCGGGTAACTGCCTGCGGCGATGCCGAGCGCGCCCTGCAGATCCTGGCAACGGACACACCCAGCCTGCTCATCAGTGATCTGCGCCTGCCCGGCGCCGATGGCCTCAGCCTGCTGCCGGCCCTGCAGCAGTGCGAGGCGCCACCGGCGGTGCTGATCATCACCGCCTTCGGTTCGGTGCAGCAGGCCGTGAAGGCGCTGCAGAGCGGTGCCGATGACTTCCTGACCAAGCCGCTGGAGATGGACCACTTTCTGCTGACGGTCAGGCGCCTGCTGGAGCACCGCCGACTGCGCCGGGAGGTTCAGCATTATCGCAACCTGCTGGCGGTGGAGCAGTTCAACGGCATCGTCGGCCAGAGCCCGGCCATGCAGCAGCTGTTCCATCAGATCCGCCAGATCGCCAGGGCAGATGGCCCGGTGCTGGTCCAGGGTGAGAGCGGCACCGGCAAGGAACTGGTTGCCCGTGCCCTGCACGACCAGAGCAGCCGCAGCGACGGTCCCTACCTGGTCGTCAACTGTGGCGGCATCCCCGGCGAGCTGATGGAAAGCGAGTTCTTCGGCCATGCCGCCGGAGCCTTCACCGGGGCACGCACACAGCGTGCCGGCCTGTTCCAGCAGGCCGATGGCGGCACCCTGATGCTGGACGAGCTGGGCGAGATGCCGCTGCCGCTGCAGGCCAAGCTGCTGCGCGTGCTGCAGGACGGCCGCCTGCGCCCAGTGGGCACCGACCACGAACTGCAGGTGGATGTACGCATCATCGCCGCGACCAATCGCAACCTCACCGAAGCCGTGGCCGACGGCAGCTTTCGCGAGGACCTGTTCTACCGGCTGGAGACCTTTGCCATCCAGGTGCCGCCGCTGCGCGCCCGGGGGGATGATGTGCTGCGCCTGGCGCAGTTCTTCCTCGCCCGCCTCAATGCCCGACAGCAGACGCGAATCAAGGGTTTCAGCGACGAGGCACTCGGAGTGCTGCAGGCCTATCCCTTCCCCGGCAACGTACGTGAGCTGCAGAACGCCGTGGAACGGGCGGCAACCTTCTGCGACTCCAGTCTGATCGAGCCACGCCATCTGCCCCAGCGTATCTGCGACCAGTTGACCGATCCCGACATGCCCATCTCGCCGGTTCTCGAGGGCCCCACCACCCTGCCCCGCACCGGCGATCCCGAGGGCATGCCCTCGCTGGAAACGGTGCAACGCCACTATATCCACCAGGTGCTGCATGCCACCGGAGGCAACAAGCGGCGGGCGGCGGAGATTCTCGGCATCACCCGGCGGACCCTGTATCGCTGGCTGGAGTAGCGTGCCGTCTCCGGGGTGCAGCGCACCTGACAACCCGGCGAGGCAGCTCTTTACAGATTCTTTACCCTGATCGGGCCCCTGTTGACACTGGCGCTGAGTAAACTTGGCGCCAACTACTGATCCGCCTGAGAAGGAATTTCATCTATGACACTTAACCGGCGTTTCCTCGGGACAGTCGCCGTGCTGGCAGTCATCGCCGGTCTTGCCTGGTATTTTCTGCTGGGCCAGCAGCGCGGGGGTCCCGAGCTGGTCACTGCCCCCGTGGAACGTACCGACATCGAAGACAGCGTGACCGCACTGGGTACCCTCGAGCCGCTCAACTACGTGGATGTGGGTACCCAGGTGTCCGGTCAGCTGAAGGTGCTGCATGTGATCGAAGGCCAGCAGGTCGAGGAAGGCCAGCTCCTGGCCGAAATAGATCCGACCATCTACCTGGCCAAGGTCGAGGCCACCGAAGCCCAGCTGGAAAACCTCAAGGCGCAACTGGCCGACCGCGAGGCCACCCAGGTACTGGCCCGGTTGCAGGCCGAACGGCAGCACAATCTGATCAAGCTCAACGCCACCAGCCAGGAATCGGTCGAACAGGCCGACGCCAGCCTGCGCTCGGCCAACGCCCAGATCACCGCCCTGAAGGCCCAGATCCGCCAGCTCGAATCCCAGCTCAAGGAAGCCCAGGCGGATCTGGGCTATACCCGCATCCACGCCCCCATGAGCGGCACCGTGGTCGATCAGCTGGCCAACCAGGGTCAGACCCTGAACGCCAACCAGACGGCGCCAGTGATAGTGCAGATTGCCGATCTGAGTACCATGACGGTCCGTACCCAGGTGTCCGAAGCCGACATTACCCAGCTCGAGGAAGGCATGCCGGTCTGGTTCACCACCCTCGGTCAGCCTGACGTGCGCCGCGAAGGTGTGCTGCGCCAGATACTGCCGACCCCTGAGGTGGTCAACAACGTGGTGCTGTTCAATGCCCTGTTCGATGTACCCAATCCGGACGGCAAACTGCTGCCGCAGATGAGTGCCCAGGTCTTCTTCGTCAAGGCCTCGGCCAGAAACGCCCTGAGCATTCCGGTATCGGCCCTGCAGCCGGCCGGGCGCCCCGCCCCCGGTGAAGCCCGGGGCACCGACGCCGACGGCAAACGCTATCGGGTCCGGGTGCTGGTCAACGGCCAGCCGGAGGAGCGCATCATTACCGTGGGTGTGATGACCCGCGTCAGTGCCGAGGTGCTCGATGGTCTGGAGGAAGGTGACCAGGTGGTGATCGGCGGCGGTCGCCCCGCTGGCGGCGCCTCGGCGGCACGGCCCATGCAACCGCGCCCGAGGTTCTGAGCATGAGTACTCCCCTGATCCGCCTCGAGGGCATCGGCAAGACCTACCGCAATGGCGAGCTGGCCACCACGGTGCTGCGGGACGTGGACCTGGAAATTCACGACGGCGAGTTCGTTGCCATCATGGGTGCCTCCGGCTCCGGCAAATCCACCCTGATGCACCTGCTCGGCTGCCTCGACCAGCCCACCACCGGCCGCTATCTGTTCGAGGGGCAGGACATCGCCCGGCTCGACAGCGACGAGCTGGCCAGCCTGCGCAGCCGCACCTTCGGCTTCATCTTCCAGAGCTATCACCTGATCTCCTCGGCCACCGCCACCGAGAACGTGGAGGTGCCGGCTATCTATGCGGGTCTGCCCCGCGACCTGCGCCATGCCCGCGCCGAGGAGCTGCTTACCGGCCTGGGCCTGGGCGAACGCCTGGGCAACCGACCCAACCAGCTGTCCGGTGGCCAGCAGCAACGGGTATCCATCGCCCGGGCGCTGATGAATGACGCCCGCATACTGCTGGCCGACGAACCCACCGGCGCCCTGGACAGCAAGAGCGGGCAGGACGTGCTGCAGCTGCTCAAGGACCTCCACGCCCGGGGCAAGACGGTGATAGTGATCACCCACGACCGGGATGTGGCCAACCATGCCGATCGACTGATCGAGATCCGCGACGGACGCATCATCCATGACAGCGGCCCGAAACAGACCACGCCGGCTGCTGCCCCAACCCCCGCACCGGCCTCGGCGGCGCCGCGCAGCCAGGGCCTGGCGCCCCTCGGCGACACCAACGAGGCGATCCGCATGGCTCTGCGGGCACTGCGCGCCAACCTGTTCCGCACCGTGCTGACCCTGCTGGGTATCGTCATCGGTGTGGCTTCGGTGGTGGTGATGCTGGCGGTGGGCAATGGCGCCCGCCAGGATGTGGTCGAACGTATCAGCGACATGGGCACCAACCTGCTGATAGTACGACCGGGGGCGCCCAACACCCGGCGTTCGGCCGACGGCAGTACCAACACCCTGACCGCCGAGGACGCCGAGGTGGCCGCCACCATAGACAACGTGGTGGCAGCGGTACCCGAGGTGGAAACCCGCGCCACCGTACGCGCCGGCAACACCGACGCGCAGACCAGCATTACCGGGACCACGGCGGATTACGTGACCGCCAAGAGCTGGCCGCTGGAGCGGGGCGTGTTCCTCAACGACGACGACAACCGCCGTTACGCCGCCGTGGCGGTGATCGGCCGCACCGTTGCCGGCAACCTGTTCCCCGGCCAGGACCCGCTGGGCCAGTATCTGCTGATCCGCAACGTGCCCTTTCTGATCATCGGCGTGATGCAGGAAAAGGGCGCGACGCCCTGGGGTCAGGACCAGGACGATGTCGTCATAGTCCCACTCAACACCGCCAATAATCGGCTGATCGGCTCCCGCCACCTGAGCAGCATCAGCGTGCTGATCGATGACCTGCGGCTGTCAGACGCCACCCAGGAGGCGGTGCGGCAGGCGATACTGGCCAACCACGCCGGGGTCGAGGACTTCCAGATCCGCAACATGGCCTCGCTGCTGGAAAGCGTGGCCAGCACCCAGAACACCTTCACCGTGCTGCTGGGTTCGATCGCCGCCATCTCCCTGCTGGTGGGCGGTATCGGGGTGATGAACATCATGCTGGTGAACGTCTCCGAACGCACCCGCGAGATCGGTATCCGCATGGCTACCGGCGCACGCACCCGCAACATCCTCCAGCAATTCATCGTCGAGGCCGTCGTGGTCTCAGCCATCGGCGGCGCCATAGGGGTGGTCAGCGGACTGGGCTTTGCCAGCCTGCTGCAGTACTTCGGCACTCCGATCCAGTTCACTCCCGGCCCGGTGCTGCTGGCCTTCGGCTGCGCCTTCGCGACCGGTCTGATCTTCGGCTTCATGCCTGCCCACAAGGCAGCGCATCTTGATCCAGTGGTGGCCCTCAGTGCGGACTAGATACAGCCTTTCCCTTGCCATCGGCCTGGCCCTGCTGGCCGGCTGCAGCCTCTCCACGCCGGTACCGCAAAGCGCGATACAGGCCCCGGCACAATGGAACACCAGCATCGAGGCCAGCGTCTGGCCCAGCCCCGAGTGGTGGCAGGAATACCAGCAGCCACAACTGGCGGACCTGATCGACCGGGCGCGCACCGGCAACCTCGATCTGGCCAGTGCCGCCACCCGCCTGCTGCAGGCCGACGCGCAGCTGCGCCAGAGCGGTGCCAGCCTGCTGCCGAGCCTGGATGGCAATGCCAGCGGCCGGCGCAGCGGCGGAGACGGCCAGAGCACCGGCAACAGCTTCGGCGCCACCCTCAACGCCAGCTACGAGGTGGATTTCTGGGGCCGCAATCGGGCCGCTGTGCAGGCGGCCTCCGCCAACCTGAACGCCACCCGCCATGACCTGGCGGCACTGGCCATCAGTACCGAGGCAGCGGTGGCCAGTGCCTGGTTCCAGCTGGTCGAGAATCGGGCGCGGCTTGAGCTGGCCCGGGACAATCTGGCTGCGGCCGAGCAGGTCCTGGAGATTGTCGAGGCGCGCTACCGCTATGGCGCTGACGACAGCCTGGCGGTCAGCCAGCAGCGGGCGCTGGTCGCCCAGCTGCGGGCCAATCTGCCGTCGCTGGAGCAGCAGACGCTGCAGCTGCGCAACAGCCTGGCGCTGCTGCTGGGCCAGGGCCCGGAATTCGATCCGGGCGTACTGCCCGAGATGGACGGTATCCGGGTACCCGAGCCCGGTGCAGGCCTGCCCTCGGAGCTGCTCGCCCGCCGGCCGGACATCCGCGCCAGCGAAGAGCGCCTGCTGGCCGCCAATGCCAACCTCTCCGTTGCCCGGGCGGCGCTCTACCCGAGCATCCAGCTGACCGGCAACTACGGCGCCCAGAGCAGCTCGCTGTCGGATCTGCTCAGCAACCCGCTGAACACCTGGGGACTGGCAGCCGGGCTGACCCAGCCGATCTTCAATGCCGGGCGCATCCGTGCGCAGATCGATATCAGCGAAGCGGTTCAGCAGGATGCGCTGATCAGCTACCAGCGCGCCATTCTGGATGCCCTGATCGACGCCGACACCGCCCTCGGCGCCCTGCAGCAGGCACGCCAGCAGTACCAGCTGCAGCAGGAGGCAACGGCAGAGTCGGAGCTGGCCTTCGAACTGGCCCGGGCCCGCTACCGGGCCGGCGCCATCACCCTGCAGAACCTGCTGGATACCCAGCGCTCGTTCTTCCAGAGCCAGGACAGCCTGGTGCAGCAGCGGGCCGCCTGGCTGCAGGCCACGGTCAACCTGTACCGGGCTCTCGGCGGTGGCTGGCACGAGACATCGGATCAGGTCCGCCAGCCCGGTTAGCCAAGCAGGGTGCGAGCAAGTACCATAGGCGCTGTCCCATCGTCTGCCCATGGAGAGCCACTTGTCCGCCCTGCGACTCGCCACGCTGGAACAGCGTCATTTCCAGTTGCACAGCACTGCACTGGAGCAGCTTACCGAACATCTGAACGGTCTGGACGCACTGTGCCGCACCCTGGGCGTCACCCCTCTGAGTCGCTTTGTCGATCCCACGGCGCTGGAGTTTGCCGAGGCCAGCCGACTGCTGCCGGCGGAGGAACGCGGCCCGCTGATTCCCGACGGTGAAACCGGGCTGGCCTGGGGTATCGAGGATATGGCCTGGTTTCCGGCCAGCACCGGCATGACCACCCTGGAGGCGCTGAGCGCTTATCTGCAGCGCAACCGCCCGCGGGAGCTGACCGGGGCCAGACACCCGCAACTGCTTGCCGATCTGGCCTTCTGCGAATCCTGCCTGGGGCCGCTGGAGGCCGAAGGCGGCCAGTTTCACCTGGCTGCCGGCCACTGATACTCAACCGTCCTGCAGCGCCCTCGCCTGCCGCAGCTCTTCCAGATACCCCGGCACATCGACCTCATCCAGCTGCTCCGGATGCAGATACTTGTGCGCGTACGTCAGGTAGACACCGGATGACAGGAACAGGGCCAGCAGCTCGGCGTCGATGTGCTGCTCGCGGGCCATGCGCACCATGATCCGGATGGATTCCGACAGTGTCTTGGGCGCCTTGTAGGGGCGATCGGCGGCGGTCAGCGCCTCGAAGATATCGGCGATGGCCATGATGCGCGCCGGCACACTCAGCTGCTCTGCGGCAAGACGCCGGGGGTAGCCTCCCCCGTTGAGCTTCTCGTGGTGGTTGGCCGCGATATCCGGCACCTGCTGCAGGGACCGGGGGAACGGCAGGGTACTGAGCATCACCAGGGTATGGACTATGTGCTCGTTGACCTTGAACCTTTCCTCCGGCGTCAGCGTGCCCCTGCGCACCGTCAGGTTGTGCAGTTCGCCGAAGTGATGGGCGTACTCCGGCAGTGTCATGTCGAAGCCCCAGCGGTTGCGCGGGTCATCCGCTTCGACCGGCGGGCGGCGCTCGCCCCAGGGAATCCGATGTTCGGGGCGGTCCGCCAGCAGTTGTTCGGTGGCCGGAAGCGGACGCTCGGGCACCGATTCCAGACGCGCCAGCTCCTCCGCCGACAGGCCCAGCCGGTCATCGAAGTGCCGCTTCCAGGTCTGCCGGGCAATCTCTTCCAGTTTCTGAACATAGTCCTCGGACATGGCCTCGGAGCCGATATTGGCGGTGGCTACCAGTTCGAAATCGCGCTGCAGCTGGGCCAGGCGTTCATTCAGCGCTGCGGCCAGCGCAGCCTCATCCTCCCCGGCGCAGCGACCCTGCCAGTAGGCCAGCTGGGCATCCCGGTGCAGTACCTCGAAGCGGGTGCGGATCTCGTGGATGCGGTTGTACAGGGTTTCCAGCTTGGTTGCCTTGTCCACCACATATTCGGGGCTGGTGATCTTGCCGCAATCATGCAACCAGGCCGCGATACGGAAGGCGTAGCGCTCCTCCTCGTCCGGCTGGTAATCACGCAACGGGCCACTACTGACCGTCGCCGCCTGCTGCAACAGCATCTCCGCCAGCTCCGGCACCCGCTCGCAGTGGCCGCCGGTGTAGGGTGATTTGGCGTCCACCGCGTGGGCCAGCACCTTGATGATTGCCTCCAGCAGGGCCTGCTGCTGTTCGAACAGCTGACGGGTCTCGATGGCCACCGCCAGGGTTCCGGACAGGCTCTGCAGGAAGCGTTGCAGGTACGGCTGCACATTGGCATCGGTCTGCTCCGCCCGCTTGATCGCCAGCACCCCGAGCAGGGTGCTTTTGCGATCATGCAAGGGCAACAGCTCGAACCCGGGGTAACGCTCCCGTACCGCGTCCAGTGCCGCATAGACCTCCCCAGGCAGGGACTCGGACAAGGTGAACCGCTTGCGATACCGCTCGTCTCCATAGACGGCAGCCAGCTCCAGCAGATCGTTATCCTCATCACACAGGTAGACCACACCACCCTCGCCATCCACCGCCTTGACCAGATGCTCCAGCACCACCGGCAGCATGCGTTCCAATTGCATCTCGTGACTGAGACAGGAAGTAATCGCCTGAAAATGCGTGATCGCCCTGAGCATGTGGGAAGTCGCCAGCTGCAGTTCATTGACTTCCCGAACATAGGAACGCATCGGCGGTGTGGCGGAGAATCGGAAATCCGCCAACGCCTCGACCCAGCCGGCCAACTGGCGGATCGACCGTCCCAGCCGCAGTCCCAGCACCCATCCGAGCATCAGCACTGCCAGCACAAGGCCAGCGGCCCATACGATCTGATGCCGCAGCAGCGCCCGGGCCTCGCGCAGCAGCTCCCAGGCCGGAATGGCAATCAGGATGCGCGCGTCGGTCTGTTCGAATCCGCGCAGCGGCAGGTTGAGGCCGTACCAGATCTCCCCATTCACCGAAAACGGCGTCGGCCTGCTGTCGGACGACCAGTGCTGCAGTTCCAGCAGAGGTGCCACACCCAGTTCTTCCAGGCTGGCCAGACGGAAGCCGGCCCCCTCCCCCCTGATCAGCCGCTCCGGGTCGGGATAGGCGATGACGCCCACCTCGGCATCCACGATCGCCAGTTCAGTACTGCTGGTCAGACGCAGATCGCGCATTTCCGCCGCCAGATCATCCACCGCCGCGTCCATGCCGATCACCGCATCACCTGCCTGGCTGCGCACCGCCAGGCTGACCCCTACCTCGCCGGTGGTGAAGAATACATAGGGGTGAGTCATGACGACGCGCCCCGACTCTTCAGCCTCCTGATACCAGGGGCGCTGGCGCGGATCGAACCAGTAATCGGGGGTACTGCGCTCGCCGACCATCTGCAGATCCTCGCCCAGAAACAGCCAGCGCCCGCGCAGCGAGCCGCGCTCATCGAAGGCAACACTCTGCAGCAGGTAGGTCGCATCATCCGGCGCTGCGGCAATCCGGGGCGTGCCCGATTTAAGGGGACGCAGCAGGAGGAACTCGCCCGTGTCGTAACCGACATACACGGCGCTGAGCATGGGGTTGCCGCTGAGTGTCTCGGCCAGAGCCGGCAACTGGGCAAAACGCTCCTCCAGGCTGTCGGCGGCGGCGATGCGGTCATGGGCCAGAACCCGGATCACACTCTGGGCCGGCAGGGTCAGACGCCGCGCCCGCTCGTTGAGCACCATGGCCAACTGGCGCGCCGAGTCGTTTGCCGCCGCAACCAGTGCTGCCGTGCCGCCCCGGTAGCCTTGCACCATCACTATCGACAACATGGCCAGCACACACACGACAATGGCCCCAGCGATCAGCCATTGAATAGGTAATCCCTTGCGCTGCTTTCGCATCGTTCCCCCAGACACCCTGCCCGTCCCCATCAGGGCAATGTGCTATCAGCATAGTGCAGATCAGTCAGGCTTCCACAGAAAATGGCGTGATAAGTCGCGGCGGTCGCCGGGTATCCATACGGTCAATGGGGCAAGCCAGAACGGTGCCGATTTGTCATAGTAGGCAAAACTACAAGGGGCACTTCTCATGCTACGAAGCGAACAGCACATTCTGGATGTGAACGATATCCAGCTCAGCGTACATGTCGCAGGACCCGAGGATGGCCAGCCGGTCTGGCTGCTGCACGGTTTTCCCGAGTGCTGGTATTCCTGGCGACACCAGATGCAGGCGCTGGCCGATGCGGGCTACCGCGCCTTCGCACCGGAAATGCGTGGGTATGGGCGCAGCAGCGCTCCTGCCGCCATTGAGGCCTATGACATCCTCACCATCTGCGCCGACATCCAGCGCGCCATGGATCACTTCGGCCATCAGCAGGTCGCCATGGTGGGACATGACTGGGGCGCCAACATCGCCTGGTATCTGGCGCTGCTGGAACCCGAACGGGTCAAGGTGGTCAGCGGCATGTCGGTTCCCTTCGGCGGGCGGCCCAAGCGGCCGATCATCGACATGATGCGCGAGCGCTTCAAGGACAAGTTCCTGTACATCCTCTACTTTCAGGAACCGGGGCCGGCCGAGGCCGAGCTGGAAGCGGATATCCCCCGCACCCTACGCATCCTGATGCACGGCCGCCCCAACTCCGGCAACGGCCTGATATCCGAAAAACCGGCTGACTCGCGCTGGCTGGATGACTACACCGACCCCGGCGAGCCGCCGGCCTGGTGCCCGCCGGAGGCCTTTGACGTGTATGTGGAAACCTACCTCGACAACGGCTTCCACGGGCCGATCAACTGGTATCGCAACTATGAGCGCAACTGGGAGCGCACCGCCGATCTGGCTGGCAAACAGGTGCTGCAACCGGCCCAGTTCATCATCGGCGACCGCGACCCGGTCGGCAAACTGGAGAGCTTCACCATCGAACGCATGCCCCAGGTGGTCCCCCGGGTCGAGCAGCACATCATCGAGCGTTGCGGCCACTGGGTGCAGAGCCAGAAGCCCGAGGAGGTGAATGCCCGGCTGCTGGCTTTCCTGCGCCGGCATTACTGAATATGCGACGCCGGCGAGGAACACTCGCCGGCCCCAATCCGGAAGGAGGATCACCAGCCCGTCCAGCTCCCACCATTCGTTGACCAACTCGTTGACCAACCGTACTGGCCTCACTCACCTCAAAACGGTATAGTACGCGCCGTCGCCAATCCCGGCGGCATGGGTTCCCTAACCCCATCCATCAAAAAGGTGATACATGACTGCAACTTCCCCCGCGCGCCTGCGCCATGCCCTGGCGTGGCTGATCGGCTTCCACGTTCTCATCATCATCGCCAGCAACTATCTGGTTCAGCTGCCCTTTACCCTGTTCGGCTTCCATACCACCTGGGGTGCCTTCAGCTTTCCCTTTATCTTTCTGGCCAGCGACCTGACCGTACGCCTGCTCGGCAAACAGACCGCTCGCCGGGTCATCGCCCGGGTGATGCTGCCGGCACTGCTGGTATCCTATGTGGTATCGGTACTCTTCCAGCAGGGCACCTTCCGCGGTTTTGAAGCCCTCGGCGAGTTCAACAGCTTCGTGCTGCGCATTTCCCTGGCCAGCTTCATGGCCTACGTCTGCGGCCAGCTGCTGGACATCCAGGTATTCGACCGCCTGCGTCGACTGAAACACTGGTGGGTAGCACCCAGCGCCTCGATGATCCTCGGCAACCTGCTGGATACCTTCGTGTTCTTCTCGGTGGCCTTCTGGCGCAGCAACGACGAATTCATGGCCGCCAACTGGGTGGAAATCGCCAGCGTCGATTACGCCACCAAGGTAGTGGTCTGCATCATGCTGTTCGTGCCCCTGTACGGCATAGTGCTCAACGCCATACTGCGGCTGCTGGCCGGACGGCAACCCGCGACGGCCTGAGCCAGACCGCAGGCGTAGCGCAGGTGCGCTACACCCCGGGGTGCGCCCTCCCCGGG
Organism: Halopseudomonas sp. Lyrl_26; assembly: GCF_051948695.1. Lineage (NCBI taxonomy): Bacteria > Pseudomonadati > Pseudomonadota > Gammaproteobacteria > Pseudomonadales > Pseudomonadaceae > Halopseudomonas > Halopseudomonas sp. Lyrl_26. The sequence continues at coordinate 11,126 of NZ_JAYJLH010000005.1, read as the reverse complement.
AATGTCGAGCCCCCCTGGGAACGTCGAGCCCACGGGCCGCGATCGGACTCGATGGAGGGACTCGCCGGCAGCACAGCGGACGAGCTGGTGCTCGTCCCTCCCAGCACAGCGCCCCCACACTCCTGCCCGCCCGGAAACGCCGTCCTCCCGGGAACGTCGAGCACCAGCTCGATGACAGTCCCCGGCAACTCCCGGACGAGCCGATGCCCGTCCCTCCCGGATCCAGTTCACATCCTGCCTCCGCCATCTGCCACCTGCGCCACAGTTCCGGTCTCGGCCACTTGCCCGGCCTTCCCCTGCTGACCACAGTGCCCGCTGACCTCAAGCAGGGAGGCTGCAGCATGCGCCCATGGATCCTCATCACGCTGTGCCTGGCTACTGCGATGGCCCGCGCCAGCTGCCCCGAAACCGAAACAGGCACCCACACGGAAATGACCCGCCTCGCCGATCAGATCCGGCAGTGGGACCAGGCCTATCACGAACGGGGCGAGTCCCCGGTCAGCGACGACATCTACGATCAGGCGCGGCTGCGCCTGCAGCGCTGGCAGCAGTGCCATTCCGTTACTGTGAGCGAATACCGACCGACTGGCGGCACCCTGCCGCACCCCGTTGCCCAGACCGGGCTGAACAAGATCCACACCGCAGATCAGGCGCGGCAATGGATACAGGCACGCCGGCAGCAGCAACTATGGATCCAGCCCAAGGTGGATGGGGTTGCCATTACCCTGCACTACCGCGATGGGCGGCTGCAGCGGGCCATCAGTCGCGGTGACGGAGTCTCGGGGCAGGACTGGACCGCCCACGCCCGGCGCATACCCGCCGTCCCGCAACGCTGGCCGTCAGCGCAGCAGGTGGTGCTCCAGGGTGAGCTTTACTGGCGGCTGGAGCAGCATGTCCAGGCCCGGGACGGCGGTGCGGGTGCCCGGGCGCGGATTGCCGGATTGATGAACCGCCAGCGGATCGACGATCGGGACCTGCCCGGTATCGGTCTCTTCGTCTGGGACTGGCCTGACGGCCCCGCCACCATGCAGGAGCGTCTTGCGCAGATGAGCGCCGCCGGTCTGGATACCGCGACCTACACACTGGCGTTCGACAACCTTGCCAGCGCCGAGACCCAGCGCCAGCGCTGGTACACCCAGCCTCTGCCCTTCGCCACCGATGGTGTGGTGTTGCGCCAGAGCAGTCGCCCCGCCGCCAACCAGTGGCGCGCCGCGCCGCCGCACTGGGCCACCGCCTGGAAACACCCCGCTCGCTCGGCGCTGACCCGGGTCGAGGCGGTCAGCTTCAGCATCGGTCGCAGCGGGCGCATCACACCGGTACTCGAACTGGAGCCGATTCAATTGGATGACCGCCGCATCAGTCGCGCCAGCCTCGGTTCCCTGCGGCGCTGGCAGGATCTGGATGTGCTGCCGGGGGATCTGGTGTCCATCCGGTTATCCAGTCAGGCCATCCCGCAGTTGCAGCAGGTAATCAGCCGCAGCGACAGTCGCACGCCACCGACCACCCCGGACCCGGCACGCTACCACCCCCTCAGTTGCTGGACGCTGAGCGAAGGCTGCCGTGAGCAGTTTCTCGCCCGGCTGAGCTGGCTGAGCGACGCTCGCGGACTGGATCTGCCCGGTGTCGGCCCGGGCAGCTGGGCTTGCCTGGTCGATGCGGGTGCGCTGGACGGGCTGCTGGACTGGCTGGAAGCCAAGAGGCTGCCGAGCGACTGCGGCAGTCGGCTGGCGGAACAGCTGAAACCCGCGCACCAGCGCAGTTTCAGCCGCTGGCTGCAGGCGCTGGGCATGCCCGCCACCGGCGGAGCCGGGTTGCCCCGGGACTGGGATAGGCTGGCGGCGCGCAGTGTCGACCAATGGCAAGAGCAACCCGGCATAGGCCCGACCCGGGCGCGGCAGCTGGTGGCCTTCTTCGGGCATCCGGAGGTGAACCGACTGCGCCGGCAACTTGCGGACGCGGGAGTGGAGGGGTTCTGAGCGGGCGCTGTGGACGAGCTGGTGCTCGTCCCTCCCGGGGCCGAATCGGCAAGTATCACGGGTTGGCGAGCACCCCGGGCCGCGATCGGACTCGCCAACATGCTTTGCACGATCAGCCAACAAAGGCGTAGCGCAGGTGCGCTACACCCCGGAGGCCGCGCCCCCCTGGGAACGTCGAGCACTAGCTCGATGGACGGACTTGCCGGTAACGCAGCGGACGAGCTGGTGCTCGTCCCTCCCGGGACCGGCGAGCGCCTCGGGTCGGCGCTACACCCCGGTTACTCGGCGGTCAGGTAGGACGATCGGGTCAGACCCAGGCGCAGCATGTCCAGGTACCTGGCCCGCTCAGCCGGGCTCAGGCGCGCGCCGGCGACCTTGTCCCGGTAGCGGGCGACCAGCTCGTCCGGCTCGAAGTGGACATAGCGCAGCATGTCCTCGATGGTGTCGTGGGTCTCCACCCCGCCGTGCACGACCCGGCCATCGTCCAGCTGGTATACGTTGACCGAGTCGGTATCGCCGAACAGGTTGTGCATGTCACCGAGGATTTCCTGGTAGGCGCCGACCATGAAGATGCCCAGCAGATAATCCTCGCCCTCGCGCAGTTCGTGCACCGGCAGGCTGCTCTCGATGCTCTGCTCGTCGACGTAATGGCGGATCTTGCCGTCCGAGTCACAGGTCAGGTCCTGCAATACGGCCCGGCGCAGGGGTTCCTCGTCCAGCCGGTTCAGCGGCACTATCGGCAGCACCTGATCGATGGCCCAGGTATCGGGCAGGCTCTGGAACACCGAGAAGTTGCAGATGTACTTGTCCGCCATCTTGTCATTCAGCTCGTCGAGCACCTGGCGGTGGGAGCGCTGACGCGCCTTGAGCAGGGAATACAGACGGTTGCACAGGGCGAAATAGCACTGCTCGGCCAGCGCCTTCTCCGACAGACTCAGCTTGCCGGCCGCATACTGGCCCGCAACGTCGGTCATGTAGTGGGTTGCGCGCCAGTATGTCTCGGTGACCATCTCGATGTCGGTCTGCCCGAGCAGCCCGACCAGAGCCTGCAGCGCCTGGGGCAGTTCCTCCACATTGTCGATCAGCGGGATGGCCGCATTGTGCCGCTCCACGTCGGTTACCTGAACCACCAGCACCGCGTGATGCGCAGTCAGTGCCCGCCCGCTCTCGGAAAAGATGTGCGGATGCGGCAGCCCCTGTTCCTCGCAGAATTCCTTGAGCATCAGCACCACGGTACGGGCATATTCGCCGATGTCGTAGTTGATGGAGCTGGCGTTGCGCGAGTGAGTGCCGTCGTAGTCCACCCCCAGGCCGCCGCCGACATCGATATGGTCGACCGGCAGGCCGAGGGCACGCAGCTCGCCGAAATAGCGGATGGCCTCACGGAAGCCGTGCTGGTAGTCCGCCAGGTTGGCGATCTGCGAGCCCATGTGAAAATGCAGCAGCCGTACCCCGGCCTCCAGGCCGGCCTGACGGAACTGATCGACCACCCGCAGCAGCTGTGCGGCGGACAGGCCGAACTTGGACTTCTCGCCGCCGGTATCGGCCCATTTGCTCGACGCCAGCGACGACAGCCGCACCCGCAGGCCGACCTGCGGCGTCAGCTGCAGGCTGGCAGCCTCCTCGATCACCAGATCGACCTCGGACTCCTTTTCGATCACGATGAAAACGTTATGCCCGAGCTTCTGCCCCAGCAGTGCCAGGCGAATGAACTCCCTGTCCTTGTAGCCGTTGCAGACGATGGTGCCGCCCTTGGGGGCCAGTGCCAGCACCGCCATCAACTCCGGCTTGGAGCCGGCTTCCAGACCGATGGCCACGTCCTCGGTGGCAATGATGTTCTTGACCACTGCCTCCTGCTGATTGACCTTGATCGGATACAGCGCGGTGTAACGACTCTGGTAGTCCAGTTCGGCAATGCTGCGATCGAAGGCCGAGGTCAGCTGGCGCACCCGGTCCTGCAGTATGTCGGGAAAGCGCAGCAGCAACGGCAGGTCAAGACCACTCTCGCGCAGCTGGCCGACCAGTTCGTGCAGATCGATGCTTGGCGCCAGGTCCGACCGTGGCCGCACCTCGACATTGCCCTGCTCGTTCACGTTGAAGTAACCCGCCCCCCAGTGCCGGATGCCATAGACGCTGCGGCTGTCCCCCACCGTCCAGGCTGATGCGTCCTCCTTGCGGGAGCGTCGCGATATCACCATGTATGAACCCTCGGCCCTGCCTGTTTGACCTCCAGCATAAACCAGTTTGCCGGGCCGAACCGCCCGGAAGGCGGGCCGATGGAAAAATATTTTTTTGTCGAATCATTCCAGTTTCCCGCAGTCACAAAAAAGGTCTAGGCACCTCCCACAACCCATGCAGGGCAAGGGTCACAGCAAACTCAACGACGAATACTTAACAGCTGTAAATATGTGAACACGAGAGGAACAGGGTCACAAGTCACAACAATCAAGGGTTGTGATCGTTTTTCAGATGTGTTTACCATAAAAATGAATTTACAAGTAAACATTAATTTCATGTCTTCCAAGTCTTATTCGCTACGCAGGCCGCGTGCGACCGATGGATACGCTCTGAACCAGCTGGTCAAGCGCTGCCCGCCTCTGGATACCAATTCCGTCTACTGCAACCTCCTCCAATGCTCCGACTTTTCGGCCACCGGTATCGCTGCCGAAGACAGCCAAGGTGAGCTGGTCGGCTTCATTTCCGGCTACCGACCACCCTCGCGTCCCGACACCCTGTTTGTCTGGCAGGTCGCCGTTGACAGCCGCATGCGCGGTCAGGGCCTGGCACTGAACATGCTGCTTGCACTGATCAGGCGCTGCGCCGCCGATGGCGTGCGCTGGCTGGAGACTACCATCTCCCCCGGCAATACCGCCTCCGAGGCGCTGTTCGCCAGGGCCTTCAGCACCCTCGATGTTCAAGCCGAGACCCGGGTGCTCTTCAGCCGCGCCGAGCATTTCGATGGCCAGCACGATGACGAGGTGCTGTACCGCGCCGGCCCCTTTTCCCCCTCTGCACTTTCCACACTTTCCGATAAAACCCAGGAGTCTGCATGAACACCTTCGAACAGTTTGAACAACACGAGTCCGGTATTCGCAGCTACTGCCGTTCCTTCCCGGTGATATTCAAGCAGGCGCGTGGCGCCGAGCTGGTCACCACCGAAGGCAAGACCTATATCGACTTCCTCGCCGGTGCCGGCACCCTCAACTACGGGCACAACCACCCGATCATCAAGCAGGCGCTGATCGAGTATCTGCACAGCGATGGCCTGACCCATGGTCTGGACATGTACTCCGAAGCCAAGGAGCGCTTTCTCGAGACCTTCCATCGGGTGATCCTGGAGCCACGCGGGCTGGGCAATCATGTGGTGCAGTTCACCGGCCCGACCGGTGCCAACTCGGTGGAAGCGGCGCTGAAACTGGCGCGCAAGGTCACCGGGCGCAGCAATATCATCAGCTTCACCAACGGGTTCCACGGCTGCTCCATCGGCGCCCTGGCGGCCACCGGCAACCAGCATCACCGTGGTGCCGCCGGCGTGCCCCTGACCGACGTCAGCCGTATGCCCTATGCCAACTACTTCGGCGACAAGGTCAACACCATCTCGATGATGGACAAGCTGCTCAGCGACCCGAGCAGCGGCGTGGACAAGCCCGCCGCGGTCATCGTAGAAGTCGTCCAGGGCGAAGGCGGCCTGAACACCGCTTCCGCTGACTGGATGCGCAAGCTGGAGAAGCTGTGCCGCAAGCACGACATGCTGCTGATCGTCGATGACATCCAGGCCGGCTGCGGCCGTACCGGCACTTTCTTCAGCTTCGAGGAAATGGGCATCAAGCCCGACATCATCACCCTTTCCAAGTCCCTCAGCGGCTTCGGTCTGCCCTTTGCCGTGGTGGTCCTGCGCCGGGAGCTGGACCAGTGGGAACCGGGTGAACACAACGGCACATTCCGTGGCAACAACCACGCCTTTGTCACCGCTACCGCCGCGCTGGAACATTTCTGGACCAGCAGCGAATTCGCCGACAGCGTCAAGGCCAAGGGCGCGCTGATCCGCGAGCGCATGCAGAAGATCGTCCGCCGCCATGGTCCCGACTCCCTGTTCGTCAAGGGTCGCGGAATGATGGTAGGCATCAGCTGCCCGGACGGTGACACCGCCGCCGCCATCTGCGCCGAGGCCTTCGAGCGCGGTCTGGTCATCGAGACCAGCGGCAACCACAGCCAGGTGGTCAAGTGCCTGTGCCCGCTGATCATCAGCGAGGAGCAGATCCACAAGGCCATGGACATTCTCGACGCCGCCTTCGCCAAGGTCATGGCGGCCGAAGTTCAGAACAAAGCATCCTGAGGAAAAGACAGAACATGATCGTACGTACCCTGAAAGACTGCGAAGCATCCGAGCGCAAGGTTGTAACCGAAACCTGGGACAGCACCCGGATGATCCTGAAGGAGGACCGCATGGGCTTCTCCTTCAACATCACCACCATCTACGCGGGCACCGAGACCCACATCCACTACCAGAACCATCTGGAGTCGGTGTACTGCATGAGTGGCAACGGCGAGATCGAGACCATTGCCGACGGCAAGGTCTACAAGATCGAGCCCGGTACCCTGTACATCCTCGACCAGCACGACGAGCACCTGCTGCGGGGCGGTACCGAGGACATGAAGATGGCCTGCGTATTCAACCCGCCGCTCACCGGTCGTGAAGTCCACGACGAGAACGGCGTCTACCCCGCCGACCTGAGCGCCGAACCGGCATAGGAGAAGCAATGTCTGTCGTGCAAGCTGACCTTTATCCGTCACGCCAGCACAACCATCCCCGCTGGCAGGACCGACTGGACCGCATCGCCTGGCGCAAGGATGCCCCAGATTCACCCCTGACCGAGCAGCAGCTGTCGCGCTTCGAGCGCGACGGCTTCCTGGTCATCGAGAACCTGTTCAGTGCCGAGGAGGTCGCCGTGTTCAAGGCCGAACTCCAGCGCATGAGCAAGGACCCGAAGGTGCTCGAAGCCCCCACCGCCATCCGCGAACCGGACAGTGGTGCCCTGCGCTCGGTATTCGCCATCCACCGGGACAACCCGCTGTTCGCTCGGGTCGCCCGGGATGAGCGCACCGCCGGACTGGTACGCCACCTGCTGGATGGCGATATCTATGTGCACCAGTCCCGCCTCAACCTGAAACCGGGCTTCAAGGGCAAGGAGTTCTACTGGCACTCCGACTTCGAGACCTGGCACACCGAGGACGGACTGCCGCGCATGCGCACCATCAGCTGCTCCATCCTGCTGACCGACAACCACCCCTGGAACGGGCCGCTGATGCTGATTCCCGGGTCGCACCGACACTTCATCAGCTGCGTCGGGCAGACCCCGGAGAACCACTATCAGCAATCCCTGCGCCGTCAGGAGTTCGGCATACCCGACGAGGACAGTCTGACCCGGCTGGTCGAGCGCTACGGCATAGAGCAGGCGACAGGGCCGGCCGGGAGCGTAGTGCTGTTCGACTGCAACACCCTCCACGGCTCGGGCAGCAATATCGCCCCCAGCCCCCGGAGCAATCTGTTCTTCGTCTACAACCACATCGACAACCGGCCAGAGGCACCCTTCGATGGCATGCCGCCGAGACCGGACTTCGTCGCCGAACGCGGCCCCGTCGAGCCCCTGGACATCGGCCCGCAGCACTACCGCGAGTCGCCATGAATTCACCGGATGAAAGAAAGGCAATCATGCATACAGTAGAGAAAATCGGCGGCACTTCCATGAGCCGCTTCGATGAAGTACTGAACACCATCTTCACCGGACAGCGCCGAGGCAGCGAGCTGTACAACCGCATTTTCGTGGTTTCCGCCTACGGCGGCATGACCAACCTGTTGCTGGAGCACAAGAAGAGCGGCGAGCCGGGCGTCTATGCCCGCTTCGCCGACGCCGAGAACGAGGACGCCTGGCTGGAGGCGCTGGAGCGGGTGCGTGCGGCCATGCTGGCCAAGAACGCCGAACTGTTCAGCGCCGAATATGAGCGTCACGCCGCGGACCGCTTTATCGGCGGGCGCATTGACGATGCCGCCGAGTGCATGCGCAACCTGCGCAAACTGTGCTCCTACGGCCACTTCCAGCTGGACGAGCACCTGCTCAAGGTGCGCGAGATGCTCGCCTCCCTGGGCGAGGCGCACAGCGCCTTCAACACCGTGCTGGCGCTCAAGCAGGCCGGTGTCAATGCCCGTCTGGTCGACCTGACCGGCTGGGATCTGCAGGAGCCCAAGAGCTTCCGCGACATGATCAGCGACAGCTTCGCCGGTATCGACTTTTCCCGGGAGCTGGTGGTCAGCACCGGCTACACCCACTGCAGCGAAGGCCAGATGAAGACCTTCGACCGCGGCTACAGCGAGATCACCTTCGCCCAGATCGCTGCCAGCACCGGCGCGCGGGAGGCCATCATCCACAAGGAGTACCATCTGTCCAGTGCCGACCCGAATCAGGTCGGGGTGGACAAGGTGGTCACCATAGGCCGCACCAACTACGATGTGGCCGACCAGCTGTCCAACCTGGGGATGGAAGCCATCCACCCCCGCGCCGCCCGCACCCTGCGCCGCGCCGGCATACAGTTGCGCATCAAGAACGCCTTCGAGCCGGATCATGCCGGCACCACCATCAGCCAGAACTACTGCAGCGAAAAACCCTGCGTGGAGATCATCGCCGGGCGCAAGGACGTTTACGGCCTGGAGGTCTTCGACCAGGAAATGCTCGGGGATGTCGGTTACGACATCGAGATCAGCAGCCTGCTCAAGCAACTCAAGCTGTATGTGGTGAACAAGGACTCCGATGCCAACAGCATCACCTGGTACACCGCCGGCTCACGCAAGGCCCTGACCCGGGCCGTGCGCCTGATCAAGGAACGCTACCCGATGGCCGAGGTGAACCTGCACAACATCGCCATCGTCTCGGCGATCGGTTCGGATCTGAAGGTCAAGGGCATCCTCGCCCGCACCGTCGCCGCCCTGGCCGAGGCCGGCATCAGCATCCAGGCCATCCACCAGTCGATCCGTCAGGTGGAGATGCAATGCATCATCGACGAAGCCGATTACGACGCGGCGGTGGTGGCACTGCACAGAGCGCTGATCGAACCGGAGAATCATGGGGATGTGATTGCGGTGGCTTCCTAGCTGAGCCCTTTCCCCTCTTCCCCCTCTCCCCCATCCCCTCTCCCGCGGAGGGGAAAGGGGAGCTATGCCAGCCAGTTCCGATGTTACCCTCTGACCCAGATTGCCCCTCTCCCCTGGCGGGAGAGGGCTGGGGAGAGGGGGCAAGTTGTGGCAATCAAACTCACCCCTCCAGCAAAAATGCCCTCACCCTTTCCGCCGCCAGCGCCGAGTTCTCCTGCATGAAGCAATGCCCGCCCGGCAGCGACTCGACCGTGACCATGGGATTACGTCCGGCCAGTTGCAGCGCGGACTGGCGGACGAAGGGGTAGGTCTGGTCGCCATGGATCAGCCGCACCGGAATAGCGATGCGCGACAGTGCGCGCCAGAGCCCATGGGGGGATGACTCGAAGATTTCCGCTTCCCGCTCCGGCAGGCATTTGAGGGTTACGCCCTGCCCCGGCTCCTCGCGCAGGGCGTGGAGGACATGCGCACGCATGGCCTCTTCCTCCCAGCCGCGGAAGATCCCCCGCCCGTTCAACCGGGCGTAGGCCTCTTCGGCGTCCTGCCAATGGGTACGCCGACGCCGGGCCGCATCGGCCATGGGGTTGCGCAGCAGCGGCCCGAGCAGATTGCGCAGCAGGATCAGACGACGGGGAAAGAGCACCGGGTCCAGCAGTACTGCGCGCTCGAACAGTTGCGGGTGGGCGGAGACGAACAGACTGGTCAAGACGCCGCCGAAGCTGTGCCCGCAGGCGTACCTGGGCACATTGCCGAAGCGCGGGCAGCCGGCCACGAAGGCTTCCACCGCCAGCTCGGCGTTCTGGTTCCAGCCCCTGAAGGCGCCCCCATGATCACTGTCGCCGTGGCCCTGCATATCGCACAGCCAGAGGTCGAAGTGGCCGGCCAGCTTTTCCAGCATGGGCTCGTAGGTGCGGGTACAGAACCCATTACCGTGGATGAAATGCAGCAGCGGCTTGCCGCTGGGCGGCGTATGCCAGCCGCGCAAGGTGAATCCGGCCGAACTCTCGTGCGACCAGGGTAACAACGTCATGCCTGAACTCCCCCGAAAACCAGCCCCCGAGTCTATTACCTGGGGGAACCGATGTCAGGTCGTTCACGGCGAAATCATTGCGCTGGATGATGGCGCTCCGCTTTCAGGCATGCCGGGAAGCCGCTGGGGCCTCAGCGCAGGATGTAGTCCACGCTGGTTACCACCCGTACCTTCTTGGTCTCGGGGGTGTACTGGTCCACATCCTCGATACTGAAATACCCTTGGCTGGCGCGGCGGATGCTGCCAACTTCGGCGCCGGCGTCCCGGGCGAACTGGTCGGCGGCGGCCCGGGCCTCGCGGGTGGCTTCAGCGATCATCTCCGGCTTGATGGCGTTGAGCTGGGTGAAGAGGAACTGCGGCTGGTGTTCATAGCTCTGGGTCAGCGCCACACCGGATTTGACCAGCTCACCGACGCTCTGCATGCCTTCCTTGACCCGCTGGATATCCCCGGTGCGCACCAGCACTGTCACTTCGGCGCGATAGCGCTGGGGCGGCAGGTTGTTGCCGTAGAGGTTGGCGTGCTGATCAGTGATCTTGGGCATGGACAGCTGCAGGTCCTGCTCGGCAAAGCCCTTGAGCAGCAGGTAGGAACGGATCAGATCCTGCTGCGCGTCGATATCACTCTGCAGCACATCGAGACTGTCCCCCAGTACCGTGAAGTTGATCGGCCACAGCGCCAGATCGGCCTCCACCGTGCGCTCGGCCAGCCCCTTGACGCTGACCACACGGTCGGAATCTCGGAACTGCAGCAGTCCGGTCTTGATGCTGACAGCCATGAAGGCCAGTGCCAGGGCCAGCAGCGCGGCGGCTATCACGGCAAACAGGGAAACGCGGGAGCTTTCGGTCATGCCTGAGGGTCCTTATTCTGACGAAGATCTGTACGTGCGAAAGTAGCACGATATTCTCCGGATGGGACGAGCACCAGCTCGACCACGGCGTGACGGCCAGCTCCGCTCATCGAGCCGGTGCTCGA